>DASRIK010000589.1:0-3169 GCA_035650035.1 Burkholderiales bacterium
AGAACCAGGTGGCGAAGAAGACGAGGATCGTCGACGCCACGAGGGCGAAGGCATCTCCCCGCTTCTTCAACCTGAAGTAAGCGGGCATGTAGATGACCTTCGTCATGAAGTCCTTCCAATAGATGTTGATGCGGCGCCAGAACTCCGTGAAGCTGGAGGCGACGTAGAAAAAGTGATGCGTCTCCGGTAGCCGGAATCCGAACAGCTGCAGCATGCCCACGATGAGGTGGAACTGCCCGGACACGCGCAGATACAAACCGAAGTTGGCGAGCACGTAGCGGACGAGATGCGTGCCGTTCTGCACGTCGGTCGGGAGCATCGTGCCGTACTGATAGATCATCCGGTAGATCATCAGGTGCGTCAGGCCGCGCACCATCCAGTTGATGCCCGTCCGGTAAATCGTGAACGGCTCGCGGTCGTAATACGTGCGCTTGAAGGTCGCGTAATCGATGACCGGATACAGCAGGAACGAAACGTTAGGCAGGCCGAAGAAGTACGCGAGCGTGCGCGAGACGGTCGGCTTTTCCTTCATGTGCCGCAGGTCGTACATGTAGGCGATGATGCGGAACATGAACATCGACCCGAGGATCGGCCAAATCGCCCCGCGCCACGGCATCGGCGGTCCGTGCCCAAGGCGCAGCACAGCGAATACAGCGCCGACGCCTACCAGCAGGATCACACGCCAGACGTATCGAACCGGCAGGTGCGCAATGCCGATGAGCAAGAGGCCTAACGCCACGAGCCAGGCCGACTGCACCAACCCGAAAACGACGAACAGTGAGAACAGGGACAGCGTGGCGAAGAATGGCAGCCGATAGCGCATCGGCAGCATGTGGTTCACGACGAAGCCGACGAGAGCGAGAGGCGCGACACGGTTGTAGAACGCCGTGTTCTCGATGCGGAAGGCGAACAGGAAGTAGACGACGACCGCGAGCTGCAGCGTGAGGCCCGCCAACTTGAGCAACTCGGCGCGCGTGATCGCCGGCCAACCAAGCGCGGTCGTCCGGCCGGCTACCGTGGATGGCCTGGCTGGTGCTTCAAGAACGGCGGACTGCTCAGCACTCATAGACTGAGCCACCGCGCGATGATGTTTCGCTGCATCTCGGACGTCCCCGAATAAATGGTGCTGCCGATCGCGTCACGGAGTGCGCGTTCGACCTCGTACTCCGTGCTGTAGCCGTAGCCGCCGAAGATCTGAACCGTATCCATGGCGGCCCGCACCAAGGACTCGCTGACGAACAATTTGGTCATCGCCGCGTCCATGCCGACTTTCTTCGATTTCTCGAGCATCGAAGCGCTGCGATATGTGAGCAGCCGAGCCGCCTCGAGCTGCACTTTCATGTCCGCGATTTTGTGGCTCACGGCCTGATATTTCCCGATCGCCTTGCCGAACTGCGACCGCGTCCTTGCGTATTTGATCACGGTCTCGAGCAGGCGCTCCATCGTGCCGATGTGACTGGCGAAGAGGCAGACGCGCTCCCAGTCCATCGCGTGCGTGAACATGACCGCGCCGCCGCCGACGCTGCCTAACACGGCGTCGCAGTCGACGCGCACGTCATCGAACGCCAATTCCCCGAACGGTGACGTGCGCAGTCCCATCTTTTCGATCTTGCGGCTCGCTGTGAAACCCTTGGCCGATTTCTCGACGAGAAAAGCGGTCACTCCGCCGTGATAGCCTTTGGACGGATCCGTCAGCGCGAAGACGATCACCAAGTCGGCAACCGGCCCATTGGAGATGAACATCTTCGTGCCGTTGAGGCGATAGCCGTCGCCGTCGCGTTCCGCGCGCGTGCGCAGCGTGAACGCGTCCGAGCCAGAACCGGGTTCGCTCATCGCGTGCACGCCGATGAGCGATCCGTCGCAGAGCCCCTTGAGATAACGCCGCTTCTGATCCTCGTTGCCGAACTTCCAGATCGGCACGACGCAGGAGAGCAGGTGCGCGCAGACCGAAAAGACCAGGCCACTGTCGTGGCAACCGTAGCCGAAGGCCTCGAGCGCCAGCGCCGTGGAAAGAGGATCGAACCCGCTGCCGCCGTATTCTTCGGGAACGGGAAGTCCCGTTAGGCCCATGCTCCCGCATTCGCGCCACAGGTCGCGCGAAAATGTCTGATCGCGGTCGCGCGCGATGAGGTCGCCGTTCAGACGCTCGCGCGCGAAGCGAACGACTTCGCGGCGCGTCGTCTCCTGCTCGGGGGTGAGCGAAAAATCCATTACAGGAGCTGCAAGAGTCGCTGGTAATCCATCTTGTCAGTAGACGTTTTCGGCAGCGCGTCCAGCACGCGGAACGTATCCGGGATCATGTAGTTAGGCATGACGCCCGCGCAGAAGCGCTTGAGATCCACGATCGTTGGCGGTTTGTCGCCGTTGCAAGATAAGAACGCGACGATGCTCACACCCCCATCCGACGCCTTTCCCGAGACAACAGCGGCCTCTTTGACCCCGCTGTGGCGATACAGCCCCGCCTCGATTTCGCCGAGCTCGATGCGATACCCGCGGCGCTTCACCATGCGGTCTCGGCGGCCGACGTAGACATAGGCGCCGTCGGGCGGCTCGACGACAACGTCCCCGGTGCGGTACCAACGCGTCCCCTGCTCGTCGACGATGAAAGCACGGGCCGTTTGTTCGGGTAGTTCCCAGTAGCCTCGCATCACGTTAGGCCCGGCGATGATCAGCTCACCCTCGGCGCCGCGAGCGACGTCTACGCCGTTCTCGTCGACGGTGCGCCCGCGAAGCTGCGAGCAGACAGCGCCGATGGGGTACGGCTCCGTGCGATCTTCCGGGACGATGTCGGGAATCGGATGGTAGTTGCAGACGTTCGTTTCGGTCGGCCCGTAGAGGTTGAAGAAGCGCGCGTGCGGGAGCAGCCGCTTCACGGAGCGCAGATGCTTCACGGGAAAAACCTCGCCCGCGAAAAACACCGTGTGCAGCGCGTCGTAGTTGTGCCGATCCATTTTCCCGAACTGCGCGAGCACTGAGAGTATCGTCGGTGTGGAGTACCAGACCGTGAGCTTGCGCGTCGCCATCAGATCGGCGAGCCCGACCGGTTCCTTCCCCTGCTCCGCGTTTATCAAAACGACCGTCGCGCCGTGCGCGAGCGGCAGATACAGGTCGAGAATGGAGAGGTCGAAGTGAAATGGCGCGTGCGACGAGAAACGATCGCTGCTGGACG
>DASRIK010000590.1:0-6127 GCA_035650035.1 Burkholderiales bacterium
CTTCGGCGTGCCGCCCGTGTTCTGGATCAACGCCGGCATCATGGCGGCGACCGGCTTCATGTCGCGCCGTGGAGCGGGCAGGCTTTAAGACAGCCTTCGTCAGTTCTCGATCTTGATCCCCGCGCTCTGGACGATTTTTGCGTACTTGGCGATATCCGCTCTTATCGTGCTCACGAAATGTTCGGGCGTGTCGCCGAGCGGCTCGTAACCGAGCGTATTGAGCCGCTGCAGCACGTCCGGTGCCTTGAGGCCGGCGGCGATCACCCCGTTGAGCCTCGTGATGATCTCCCGCGGAACACCTGAGGGACCGACGAGGCCGAACCACGGGGATACCTCGTAGCCGGGAACGCCCGCCTCTGCAATCGTCGGGAGCTGCGGCGCAGCGCGCGAGCGTTTTGGCGTCGATATGCCGAGCAGCCGCAGGCGACCGGCCGCGGCGTGCGTCTGTGCGATGCCGAGGTCCGCGAACATCATTTCGATTTGTCCCGTGACGACGTCGGTGAGCGCGGGTGCGGTGCCTTTATACGGCACGTGCACGATGTCCGTTTTCGACATGTGCTTGAAGAGCTCCGCGGCGAGGCTGGACATGCTGCCGGTGCCTGATGATCCGTAGCTCAGGTACTTCGCTTTTCTGGACGCGAGCACGATGAGCTCCTTCACGGTTTTCGCCGGCACGGAGGGATTTACCGCGAGCGCATACGGAACCGCAGCGACGTTGATGATGGGCGCGAAATCCTTGGCCGGATCGTACCCGAGCTTCTCGTACAAGCTCGGCGCGACGGCAAGGTTGCTCGACCCACCCATTGCGACTGCGTAGCCGTCGCCCGGCAGCTTGGCCAGCATCTCCATGCCGATCGTGCCGCCGGCGCCGCCGCGGTTTTCGATGACGACGGACTGGCCCAGCTGCTCCGTGAGCTTGGGCGCCACCAATCGCGCGAGAATATCGTTCGGCCCGCCGGGTGCGAACGGCACGATCATGCGAATCGGTTTGGTCGGATAGCTTTGTGCGACCGCGTGAACGGCGGCCCCCGGAGAGAACAGCAAGAACGCTGCGAGACAGAATACACGGTGCGACCGCATCTCAAACTCCCACACGAGTTCGGAACTCTGAACAAGCAAAACGAATTCCACGAGAGTCGAAGTGTGACGCCTCGCCACATGCGCTGCAACCATCCCGGCACGACGCACCACTGCAGATCATCGAGCACAAGCGCAGTGCGCCGGCACCAGTACGCGCTCGTCGTGTCCACCTGGTGTCGGGCGGCGCGCGCTTCATCAAATCCCGTCCTGCGAAACCGGCCCACGCTCGGCTATCATCACGGCTCGACGTACACGCACCGAAAGGGAGGAAAAACTACATGAAAATCGCCAACGTCAGCTGCTGGCTGTTGCGTATTCCGTTCACTTTTCCACTCGTCAAAGAGCAGCAGCACGCGCTCGCGAACTTCGTCGAGATCGAAACCGATGACGGCCACAAGGGACATGCGCTCTCCACTTACCCGCTGAAGCACGGCATACGCGAGTTCATCAACCGCGAAGCCGCTCCTGTCATTCGCGGCCTCGACGCGATGCGGCCGGAGGAGGTACGCAAGCGGCTCTTCTGGGCGACGGCACGCAAGTACTTCATGGGCGCGTGGAACAACGCGGCGAGCCTCATCGATGTCGCGCTCTGGGACATCAAGGGCAAGTCGCTGGGACAGCCGATCTGGAAGCTCCTCGGCGGGGCGCATGCAAAGCTGCCGGCGTACATCACGTTCGGACTGCCGCGCTACACGACCGAAGAGCTGATCGAAGTCGCGAAGACGCTCATCGCGCAAGGCCAGACGCGTTTGAAAATGGTGGTCGCCGCGGGCACCGATCGCACGGACGAGATTCTCGGCGAGCCGACCGACCAGGACATCGTGCGCGACGCGGAGCGCGTAAGAGCTCTGCGCGAAGCTGTAGGGCCAGGTATCGAGCTCATGATGGATGCCAACAAAGGCGCCACGTTCGCGCAAGCGCTGAAGCTCGCGAAGCTTTGCGAGCCTTACAACCTCGTCTGGTTCGAAGACCCGGTGCTGCAAGGCGACGTGCGTCTCATGGCCCGGCTGCGGTCGCAGACCACCATACCGATTGCCGCGGGCAGCACTGCGACATCGGACCTCGTATATTTGCGGGAGTATCTGGTCCGTGAAGCGGTCGATTATCTGCAGCCGAACGTCCGCGACATCGGGGGTTTTACGCAGGGACTGAAAGCCGCGGCGCTGGCGCAGGCGTTCAACATTCCGCTCGCCATGGGCGGCAACTATCCGCATCTGAACATGCATCTGCATGGCGGCGTGCCGAACGGCGGGCGCGTCGAGTTTCACTGGCAGGGCTGGAAATGTGTCGAAGCACTGTTCGACAATGCCGCCACGCCCGAAAACGGCTACGTGACGCTGCCTACGAAACCGGGTCTCGGGTTCACACCGAAGTCGGGCATTCTCGATCTCGCGATCGACTGACGGTGCGGTCGCGCGAGCAGATGAGAGTTGCGCTCTGCCTCGCAGACAAGCGGTTGGGCACGATCGTCGCTACCAGTCAGCCACTCGCTTCTTCCAAAGCTCCCATGGCCGATCGACCATCTGGTCGTTCGTTGCCGCAGCATTTGCCGCTTCTGCGTCGTTGAGATATGTGATGGTGCCCAGCCGCAAGGCTTCCGATTGCAGCCGCGCGTTCACTTCACCGTAGATCGCTCGATATACGACCTGCTTGAGCGAGCCGCCCACCGCGACCGAGCCGTGGCCGCGCATGAGGGCGTATGAAGCGGAGCCGAGCGTCCGCGCAAGCGCGACGCCGAGTTGAGGCGTCCGAATCAGCATGTCGGTGTTGTCGCCGGCTGTCTCTCTAATTTCGAATATCGGCGTGCCACCGCCAAGGAAGCCCCCCAGATGGAAAATCGGCTTGAGCGTCGTGTGGGTGACGCCGAAAGGAATGACCGACGGCGAATGGCTGTGCACGATCGCGTGCACCTCCGGACGCGCGCGATAGATTTCGCCGTGTATGAAACGTTCCAGGTACGGACGCGCGCCGCGCGCATCGATCGCATTGCTGTCGAGATCGAATTCGAGGATGTCTTCGCGCCGGACTACGGCGGGGGCAAGGCTGCGCGCGAGGAAATAACGCTCCGGCGCCTCGGGGTGTCGCACGCTCACGTGGCCGAAGCCATCGACCACACCCTCCTTGTACAGAATGTGATTGGCCGTGACGAGATCGTCGATCAGCGCAGCGAGCGTCATGTCCGCGTCCTGTTGGTTATCATGAGCGAATTATAGGTACGGGCCATCGCTGGGACAGTCTTCAGGATGATTTTCGACCACGTGCGCTTTTTTACGTTGGCAGTTGCCCTGCTCTGGTCCATCGTTGCGGCTGCCCAGCAGTATCCCGTGAGGCCGGTGAGGGTCGTCGTCCCGTACGCTGCAGGCGGACTTCCCGACACGATGGCGCGACTCGTGGGCCAGCGGGTTACCGAAAGTCTCGGGCAGCAGTTCATCGTGGACAACAGACCCGGCGCGGGCGGCATCGGCGCGTGCGAGCTCGTCGCGAAAAGCGCTGCGGACGGCCACACGCTCCTCATTGCGGATACTCCGCAAACGGCCGTCAATCCGGCGCTTTATCCGAAGCTTCCGTACGACACGCTCCGCGATTTCGCGCCCGTGAGCATCATCGGCACGTCCACGCAATTTCTCGCGGCGCATGCGTCGCTGCCCGCGTCCACCCTCGCCGAATTGATCGCGCTCGCACGCGCGAAGCCGGGCGAGTTGCGGTTCGGCTCTTCGGGCATCGGCAGCCTGCAGCACCTCGGGCTCGAAGCGCTGAAATCCGGTCTCAAGCTCGACATCGTTCACGTGCCGTACAAAGGCACCGCGCAGGCCGTGCCCGCGATGCTTTCGGGTGAAGTCGCGCTCGTTTTCTCCGCTTTTCCGTCGATTCTGCAGCATGTGAAAGCGGGTCGCGTGAAGCTGCTCGCCGTGAATACGCTCAAGCGCTCTCCTTATGCGCCCGACGTGCCGACGGTTGCAGAAGGGACAGGCCTTCGCGACTTCGATTACCCGCCGCTCATCGGAGTGCTCGCGCCCGCAGGCACGCCCCGCTCCACCGTATCGCGGCTCGCCAAAGGCATAGCCGCCGCCGTCGCTCACCCCGACGTTCTGCAGCGGTTCAACGTGCTCGGTATCGACCCGGTCGGCAGTACACCCGAAGCGTATGCAGCGCAGATCCGCATGGACATCGAACGCTACGCGCGCGTCGTCAAAGCTTCCGGCGTGAAAGTGGATCAGTAGTCGAAGAAGACGGTTTCCTGGTCACCTTGCAGGACGACGTTCCATTCGAAGAGGCCGTCTTCCACTTTTCGTGCGACGAGCGTCGAGCGGCGCTCGGGCGGAACGAGCGCGAGGATGGCGTCTTCCGAGTTCGAGGGCTCGTCGGGAAAGTAGATGCGCGTCACGAGGTGTTTGAGCAGACCGCGCATGAAGACGAGGACGACCAAATGCGGCGCCTGCAGCGTATCGCCGGGACCGGGCACACGTCCCGGCTTTATCGTCTTGAATCTGAACGCGCCGTGACGATCGCTCAACACGCGTCCGAATCCCTTGAACTCGGGCTCGAGCAGCTTTTCCCGCGTGTCTTCGGGATGCGCGTACTTGCCGTGCGAGTTCGCCTGCCACGTTTCGATCACGGCATCGTCGACGGGCTTGCCGTCTCCGTCGAGCACGCGGCCGCGAATGGTGACACGATCGCCAGCCACCGAGGGAGGCGCGACATCGTCCACGACTGTACGCTCGAAGCTGATCGCGACGAAAGGACCCGTGGTCTGCGAGGGCGTGAGAAAAAGACTCATCGGCGCTCCATCGGCGTCGCATCGCGTCCGCGCAGCACGATGTCGAAGCGATAACCAAGCGCGTGCTCGGGCACCGTATGCTCCCAGTCGAATTCCGCGATCAGTCGCTTTCGCGCCCGCTCGTCGGGAACGCTCATGTACATCGGGTCGTATTCGAGCAGCGGATCGCCCGGAAAATAGAACTGGGTCACCAGACGCTGCGCGAAACCGTGCCCGAATATCGAGAGATGGATGTGCGCAGGACGCCATGAATTGTAGTGATTGCGCCAAGGATACGCGCCCGGTTTGATCGTCTTGAACTCATAGCGACCGTTCTCGTCCGTTACCACACGGCCGCAGCCGGTGAAGTTAGGATCGAGCGGCGCATCGTGCTGATCGACCGCGTGACGATAGCGTCCGGCTGCATTTGCCTGCCAGATCTCGATGAGCGCATCGCGCACCGGCCGTCCGTTCTCGTCCAGTACGCGCCCGGTCACGATCATGCGCTCGCCGAGCGGCTCACCGGCATGCTGCCCCGTGAGGTCCGCTTCTTCCGGCCGCACGTCGTCGTGCCCGAAGAGCGGGCCCGTGATTTCGGAAATCGTTTGCGGCGGCATCACGAGCGGCTTCGTCGGGGCGCGCTTCACCGTGGATTTATAAGGCGGATAGAGGTACTCGGGCTGCGTCTCCCAGTAGGAGCGCCGATACGCGCGCGGATCGCTCATGACGTTGCCTGCACGGTGGTTCGACACACGCGCGGCACACCGGCTCGCGAGGTATATGCCATGATATTCTCCTCTCGGATTTCATCTAAGCATAAGGTGCGCGGTGGAACAAGTGCTCGCGGCTGTCAGGGTGGGGCCCGGCAGGACGGAGATCCGCGAGTTCCCGATGCCCGAGATTCCGCCGGACGGCGCGTTGCTCAGGATGGAAGTCGCGGGCATTTGCGGCACCGACGTGAAGCTCTACAAGACGCCGCCGTCGAGCGAGCCCGTGATCATGGGTCACGAGAACATCGGCTACATCGCGAAGGCGGGCCGCGAGTTCACGCAGCGCAAAGGCTTCAAGGAAGGCGATCTCGTCTTCGTCGAGCACTACGTTTCCTGCGGCAAGTGCGAGTGGTGCCATCAGGGCCAGTACCGCCATTGTGAGAACACGGACTGGCGTTATAACCCGGACGCGATTCGCTACGGTTATACCTCCGCGGCCAAGGCACCCCATCTCTGGGGTGGCTTTGCGCATTACGTTTACCTCCCGTGGAACGCGGTACTTCATCACGTGCCGAAAGGC
>DASRIK010000591.1:0-3991 GCA_035650035.1 Burkholderiales bacterium
CGACATACTGGCAGTACGGCTGATTTGGATTGCGAGCGAAATACTCCTGGTGGTAGCGCTCGGCGACGTGGAACGTCGAGGCCGGCGCGACCCCGGTCACGATGGGATCGCGGTAGAGACCAGCGCGCGTAATCTCTGCAATGACGCGCTCGGCAGCGGCTTTCTGCTCCGGCGAGTGATAGAAAATGGCCGACCTGTATTGTGTGCCGACGTCGTTCCCCTGCCGGTCTTTGGTAGTCGGATCGTGGATCACGAAGAAGACCTGGAGAATGTCCGAGAAGGACACGACCGCAGGGTCGAACTCGAGCTGCACCACTTCCGCGTGTCCCGTATCGCCCCCGCAAACCTGCTCATAGGTCGGGTTCGCGACACTTCCGCCCATGTAGCCGGATTCGACGGACTCCACGCCTTTCATATCGTCGAACACGGCCTCGAGGCACCAGAAACAGCCTCCCGCCAGCGTAGCGATCTCAAGCGTCGATGCGCTGCCGCTTGTTTGCACGATTCGCTCCTCTCAGCCGATTTGTCGGTGCCGAAGGCCCAGGATCCGGCTGGCGCCGCGTTCGGCCATTCTACGCGGCCGCGCGTAGCACGGGCCTGAACCAGCCTGGTGTACGCTGGCCTGGTTGCTCCACTGATCGGCGTGCGCTTCGCTTCCAGGTGCGCAGCAGCACGCGCTCAGGCGTCGCGAGATCCCCATGCCGCTCGATCACCGCTCCCATGCGAGCGACGAATTCGGGGTAGCCCAGTACGGGGAACGGGACGTGGGCGGCGCATTGTGCGCTGATCGCCATGAAGGCCCTCGGCACCTGGTGATCTCGTGCTGTGCGTACGCATGCAAGCGCTGTGCTCCACGCAGCCGTGCAGCCGAAACCCTGGGAGCGAAGCTGTCGATCGTAAAGACCGCGAAACTGCGCGAACGACGATGCCTCCTCCTGCGCAATGGCGCGTGCGAGGCTGCGCAGCCACGGGTCCTCCGCCCAGCGCGCGAGACTTCGATAGAACACGCCGCTTTGCGCGCTCGCAACGCAGCGCGCGAGCGCCTCGTGCGCCGCTGTAGGCCGATGCGCGCCCGTGCCGCGCTCGTCGGCCCACGCGCGATACTGCTCGTGGCCGGCGTGCCAATCGTATTCAGGCCAGATCGACTGGACATAGTCGCGAATCTGTTTGGTTCGCGCGACCTTGCGCGGCAGCCATTCGGTCCGGGTCCACTGCGCAAAGACTTTGTCGGCACCGAAGAAGTGCAGCAGGCGCTCCGCGGCGAGCGAAACCTCGACCTCGAGCAGCGAAGCCGCCGTGACGCTGTAGAAAAGCGGACCGTTCGCGCGCACGAGCACGAGTTGCACGGAGCGGTTGGGTTGACGCCCATTTTTTTGATCCAGATCCTGTCGTTGCATGAAAGCCTCCCGAGATGAGGGCGCTGAGACTTTTGTCACACGCCTGGGAGGCATAATGAGCGTGATCGACCGCGCAGTGGAGCTTTATCCTCGAAGTCGCCGCTGATTTGCCCGGCGGTATCACGGAGCGCTACTCCCGCTACAGGAGAGACCGCTCTCTCGGGGGGAAGATGACGCACACTGCAGCGCTGGTCGATGTACTGAAGCGGGAGCTGAAAGTCCGCGGGATCACCTATGCAAATCTCGCTCCGCGACTTCAGTTGAGCGAAGCCAGTGTGAAACGCATGTTTTCGCGCCGCGATCTCACGTTGAAGCGCCTGGACGAGATCTGCAGGCACTCGCAGATCCAGTTTTCCGAGCTTGCGCGTGCCGTGGTGCGGGACGAGACGCTCATTTCTCATCTCACGCTGCAGCAGGAAAAAGAGATCGTCGCCGACAGAAAGCTTTTTCTGGTCGCCGTCTGTGCGTTGAACCAGGTGACGTTCGATCAGATCGTCGAGACGTACGACATCTCGCCGGCGGAGTGTGTCCAGCTGCTGGCACGCCTCGACCGGTTGAAATTCATCGAACTGCTTCCCGGGAACCGAATCAAGCTGCTCGTCTCCCGGACATTCGCGTGGTTACCGGACGGGCCGATTCAGAGGTTCTTCAACGATCAGGCGCACAACGAGTTCTTCCGCTCCCGCTTCAATCGCCCTGACGAATTCATGCTGGTCGTCAACGGGATGCTTTCGAAAGGCTCGGGCGCGGATGTCGTAAGCCGGCTCAAACGCATCACGCGGGAGTTTTCCGAGCTGCACACCGACGACTCGCGTCTGCCGCTCGAGGAACGCTCGGCAATGACGCTCCTCGTCGCGGTGCGCCCCTGGCAGCTTGCGGCTTTTACAGAGTTAAGGCGCCCGCGAAAAGCGACGCACCCGTTGAGAGTCTCGCCGTGACGGCCGGAGGGTGCAGCTACGCTTCTTGATGGTAGCGGCTGACCCGGTCCACTTCGTTCTTCGAGCCGAGCACCACCCCGACGCGCTGGTGTAACCCCGACGGCTCGATATCGAGTATCCGCTTCTGGCCATCGGTCGCGGCCCCGCCGGCCTGCTCCACGATGAAAGCCATGGGATTCGCTTCGTACATGAGGCGCAGGCGCCCTTCCTTGTGTTTGGCATCCCGCGGATACAGGAAAATGCCGCCGCGACAAAGAATCCGGTAGACGTCCGCCACCATCGACGCAACCCAGCGCATGTTGAAATCCTTGCCGCGCGGGCCCACTTTGCCGGCCAGAACCTCGTCCATGTAGCGCTTGATGGGCGCGCCCCAGTTACGCATGTTCGACGAGTTGATCGCGAATTCCTGCGTGTCCGGCGGAATGACGATTCTTTCGTCCGTGAGTACGAAGGAGCCGAGCTCGCGGTCGAGCGTAAAGCCGACCACACCGTTACCCACTGTGAGCACGAGGATGGTCGCAGCGCCATAAACCGCAAAGCCCGCCGCCACCTGCCGCGATCCGGGCTGGAGAAAGTTTTTCGTATCGGCGTCGGTGCAGCTGCCCGGACAACGCAGCACCGAGAAAATCGTACCGACAGAAATGTTCACGTCGAGGTTGGACGACCCGTCGAGCGGATCGTATAGCAGCAGGAACTCGCCTTTCGGGTAGCGGTTGGGGATCTGGTACGGCTCGGCCATTTCCTCCGAAACCATCGCCGCGAGCTGCCCGCCCCACTCGTTTGCCTCGACCAGCACCGAGTTTGCAATCACGTCGAGTTTCTTCTGGGCTTCGCCCTGGACGTTATCGAGCCCCATCGAATCGCCGATGCCGGCGAGCGGTCCTTTGCTGACGGCGTGGCTGATCGCCTTGCAGGCGCGTGCGATCACCTCGATCAGGAGCCGCAGCTCGGGCGAGACCTTCCCGTACTGCCGCTGCTGCTCGATCAGGTACTGCGTCAATGTGACCCTGCGCATGCGCTCTCCTCGACTGAATTCACTCGAAAAATTATCCGCTATACTCGTGTAAGTTGCATCCTCTCGCGTCGACCAACGCGCATTCAGTCACCTCTCGAGTGGAGCCCGCCATGCAGCTACTGAAGCGCTGGACGACATTCTTCGCTCTCGCATCCTGCCTCGTTTACGGGATCGTTTACGCACAGCAGACCCGGCCCGCCGCGCCTGCGACCGCCAAGGCAACGTTCGCCGGCGGGTGTTTCTGGTGCATGGAACCGCCTTACGACAAGCTGCCGGGGGTTATTTCCACGACTTCGGGGTATATGGGTGGAAAGACGAAGAACCCGACGTACGAGCAGGTGTCCTCCGGCGCCACGGGTCACACCGAGGTCGTGCAGGTGGAATACGACCCTTCGAAAGTGACCTACGAGAAGCTGCTCGACGTGTTCTGGCGCAACATCGATCCGACGCAGCGGGACGGCCAGTTCTGCGACCACGGCTCGCAATACCGGACCGCGATCTTCTATCACAACGACGAGCAGAAGAAACTCGCGGAGGCCTCAAAGGCCGCGCTCGAGAAGGGGAAGCCGTTCAAAGGCGAGATCGTGACGGAGCTCGCGGCGGCCCCGCAGTTCTACAGGGCCGAGGAATATCACCAGGAC
>DASRIK010000592.1:0-10718 GCA_035650035.1 Burkholderiales bacterium
GACAGCGCTCATACGATCGACCAGCAGCAGCTCGTCGCAATGGTCGAGAAGCTTGCCGAGCGCATGAAGGCGAACCCGGACGATCCGGACGGCTGGGTGATGTTGGCCCGCTCGTACAGCGTCATCGGCCGCTTCGCCGACTCCGCGAACGCATACAAGGAAGCGACTGCGCGGGTACCCGACAACGCACAGCTCCTGGCTGATTACGCCGATGCCCTCGCGATGGCGCAGAACCGCAGGCTCGAAGGCGAGCCGGAGAAGCTCATCGCGCGGGCGCTCAAGATCGATCCGAACAACGTGAAAGCGCTGGCGCTCGCAGGCACGATCGCCTTCGACCGAAAGGACTACGCATCCGCAGTCACGCACTGGCAGCGGATCGTGCAGACGGCGCCGCCTGACTCGAAGATCAAGCAGGCGATAGAAGCGAGCATCGCGGAAGCGCAGGCCCTCGCCGGGAAGCCCGTCGCGGCACCGCCGGCGGCCATGGCGGCATCGCCGGCCGCGGCTGCGCCGGGCGGCAGCGCCACCGTGAGCGGGGTCGTGACGCTTGCGCCCGAGCTCTCGTCGAAAGTCGCGCCGAACGATATCGTATTCATTTACGCGCGTGCGGCCGAAGGCCCGCGCTCGCCGCTTGCGGTCCTCCGCAAGCCGGCCCGCGAGCTGCCGGCGAAGTTCACGCTCGACGACAGTATGGCGATGGGCCCGGACTTGAAGCTCTCGAGCTTTCAGCGCGTGATCGTCGCGGCGCGTGTTTCGAAAACAGGCGAGGTGACGCCCAGGCCTGGCGATCTGCAGGGTACGAGCGAGGTCGTGGCGAGCAGCGCGACCGGCGTGACTGTCGTGATCAATACCGAAGTGCGTTGAAGTCAGCGCCCGGCAGGCAGCTCACTTTGCAGTGGGCCCGAGCACGACGTTGAACACCGAAGAATCGACGGACACGATATAGCTCAAGCTTTCGTCGATCACGATGGATATCCGGTCTCCGTAGCGCGACAAGCGCTTGAGGAAGCGCTCGAAATGAGCGCGCTCCCGTTCGGCGAGCATCTCGATCTTCAACGTCAGTGTCGAAGAAGTCCCGGCGAGCAGGCGCTCGAGCTCTCGTGCCGCGCGTCTGAAGAAGCGTCGGCTCAACGGTGCGTGAAGGCTCAGAGAGAGATGCCGGCCTTCCCGTCGCGGCAGCAGGCGCCGCTCCACGTAGTCGCGCATCGCCAGACCGCCGATCCAGTCGACGACCACCAGCGGGAGCTTCGCCGGATGCCGCAGCGGCAGCGTTCGTGCGAAATGGACGAGCCGCCGCGGGCCACCCGGAAGTAAGCCTTTGACGAGGAGTCGCCACAAAATCAGGAACTGCTCGCGTCGGCTGTATTCCCCGTGGTACACGGGCGAAACGATATAACGCATCTTGTTGCGGACCCGCTCGGCGATGCCGCGGTCGCTCACGAGATCGCGGTAGAGCGTGCGATAGCGTTCCACCATCCCGCCGTAAGTCATGTTTTTCGGGACCACGTTCGTCCCGATGGAAGTGTTGTCGCTTGCCGGGGCGTGCTCGAGCAGCCGCCCTTCCTTCTGCAGGCGCTCGTACAAGGGCGTCCGGGGCAGCGCCGTCAGCAAGCCGACCATCGCGGCTTGTATGCCGGATTGGATGATGAACCGCCGCTGCTTTTCGAAAGTCTCGATCGTGTCGTTGTCGAAACCGATGATAAACCCGGCGAGCACGTCGATACCATGCGCATAGATGCGACGCACCGAAGCGAGCATGTCCTGCTTCATGTTCTGCATCTTCCGCGTTTCTTTCAGGCTTTCCTCGTCGGGTGTTTCGATGCCGATGAACACCCAGACGAAACCCGCGTCCCTGAATCCCCGGAGCAACTCCTCGTTCTGCGCGAAGTTGAGTGAGACTTCGGTGCCGAAGCGGAATGGATGGTCGTGGCGCTCCTGGTACTCCGCGAGAAACGCGATCAGGCGTTTTGCAAGCGGCTTGTTGCCGATCAGATTGTCGTCGACGAAAAAGACGCTGCGCGCGCCCGCGTGTCGCAACGCATCGAGCTCCCGCTCAACCTGCGCGAGCGACTTGCATCGCGGCTTGCGCCCGAACATCACGATGATGTCGCAGAACTCGCACATGTAGGGGCAGCCGCGTGAGAACTGCAGCGTGGCCGTCGTGTAGCGCTCGAGCTGGAGGAGGTCGAACCGCGGTGTGGGAGAGTCCTCGAGGTCGACGACGCCGGTCTCTTGATAGAGCGCGACGTGATTCCCTGCAGCGTAATCCGCGCAGAACCGCTTCCAGACGTATTCCGCTTCGCCTGCGATCACGACATCGGCGACGCCCGCGTAACGCTCGGGGCAGAGAGACGCGTAGCTGCCGCCTGCGACCGTGAAATAACCTTTCCTGCGGTAGTAATTGAGCAGCTCCGTCTGCCGTGGAAACTGCACGCCCATGCCGCACACGCCGATCACGTCCGCTTCCGGCAAGAGCTGCACGGACTCGACGTTTTCATCGGCGATCGTCACCTGCCAATCAGGGGGACAGAGCGCCGCGAGTGTCGCGAGCCCGAGGGGCGGGTTGACCGTGCGCTTCCCCGGCAGGACTTCGCGGACGGCCCAGCTGAAGCTCCAGAAGCTCTCGGGATGTTTGGGATTGACGAGAAGCAAACGTACGCGCATACGACGATCGCCCTCAGACGAGATGGCTTCTCAGCAGGCGAACCAGAACTTCGGGTAACGGAACCGGTATGCGGTCGAGCGCGCTCTTCACAATGAGCCCGATCTCCGTGTCGCCTTCGATCAGGAGCCGCCTGTCGAAGAAGAGCGTATCGGGATCGACGTTGCCCAGCGCGAGAAGCAGGAAGTCGCGGGCGTCCGCGCTTACCGTTGCGTCAGCGCGCGTCGCGGCAGCGCAGGCCTCGTAAACGCCGCGCGTAAGACGAAAGGTGAGGCGCAATCCGGCATCGCGCACGCGGAGCGCGATCACTTTGCGTTCGAGGCGGGCCGCGTCGTCCGGCGCAAAGACGCCTTTTGCAGCAAGATTCAGAGCGCCACACAGCAGAGCAGCCGGGGGATACTGCGGCAGCATCGCGCCTACACGACCAAGCGCCGCCGGGATGCGGGGCAGCTTGAACGACCGGACCGCTTCGCCGGCGCGTTCGGGCAGTGTTGATCGCGAGGGCGTGATTCGGTGCCCTCTCATGCCGAGCCCGCAGGGGAGAGCGCCTGCATTCCCGCTGCACCGTGCCAGAAGCCGTTGCACGCAGGGCCGCCGGTAAGCGCGTCCAGCTCGTGCGCAATGGGTCCGAGCTCGGCCGGCCGCTCGATGGCGCGTCTGAAGAGTTCTGCCACCGGCAGCGTGTGGGCTCGCAAAGGATTGATTCGCAGCACGTCGATGCCGACCTTTTTAATCTCGGGCAACGCATGAACGAGGTTGCACACACGCGCCGATTGCGTCTGCACGCCGTTGAACGTGAAGAGGGGATTGTCCTCGCGCGTGTTCACGGGCAGTCCGTCCGGAAAATCCATGCAGCGAAATTCACATGCATCCTTTTGCAGATTGAACCGCCGCGCAGTGAAACATCGCGCGGAATGCGCAAGTGGTAGCCTGCCATATACGACGAGCTCGGTTTCAAGACCCGCCGGCAACTGCGGCACGAGGTTCGTCAGTTGGGCACTCGACATTTCGACAGGCGGTATCCAGCGGCTCGCGCCGAGCGTGGCGACGAATCGGATGCTTTCGATGTTGTAGAGATTGAGTGACGCTCCAGCAACGAACGCTGTCCTGCCGGCGAGCAGCCGCACGGCGCCCATATCGTTCGCTTCGACCGTATAGCGCCCGTTGTCGACGATGCGTCGAAGCGTTCGCAGATCGGATTCGGACTCGATGAGCGTCTGCGTCGACAGCACGACTTCCTTGCCGCTCCCGGCGAGCGTCTCCGCGACCTCCATCCAGTCCCCAAAGCGCAGCTCGTGGCGCTTCGAGCAGACCGTCTCGCCCAGATAGACGATGTCGATCGGCGCGAGTGCTACCGAGTGATAGAACCCGAGCACGGTTTCCCGCGGCCAGTAGTAAAGGACGGGACCCAGCGCGAGCTTCACGCTACTTCCACGGGCGCGAATACGCGCCGAGTGTGTGTTGCTGTCCCTCGGAGAGCTTGCCGAGCGCATCCATCCAGTCGAGCGCGACGGTGAATCGCTCCGGATCGCGCGCGCACGCCTCGAGAGCTTCGCGCCAGACGCGCGTCACTTGCGTGACGTACGCGACATTGCGCTGACGGCCTTCGATCTTGATGGCTGCAACACCCATGCGCTGCAGTGCAGGCAGCAGCTCGAGCGTGTTCAGGCTCGCCGGCTCTTCGATCGCGTAATACGTCTGGCCGGCGACGTCGTAGCGCCCTTTACAGAGCGTCGGATATGCCGCTTTTTCGTGGTCCGTGTAGCGGTCGACGAGAATGCCATTCAGGCGCGATTCAAGGCCGGCGGGCGTGGGCTGCCACCGTACCGCGCTTCCGGGAGAGCAGGCGCCGCAGGTATTCGGTGAGACGCCGGTAACGTAGCCGGAGAGCGCACAGCGGCCCTCCACCATCACACACAGGCCGCCGAAACCGAATACTTCGATTTCGACCTGCGTGTGCGCCGCAAGCTGCCCGATCTGTGCCACGGACAGCACCCTTGGCAGGATCGCGCGGGTAATGCCGAAGCGCTCCCGGTAGAAGTTGATCGCTTCGTAATTGGTCGCCGAAGCCTGCACCGACAAGTGCAGTGTGAGTCCGGGGTGTTTCTCGGCGGCGTACTGCATGAGCCCGGGATCGGCCAGTATGACAGCGTCGATCCCAAGCTCGGCGGCCGTGTCTATGGCGCGCTTCCAGCGGTCCGCTCCGGTCGCCTGCGGATAAGTGTTTACAGCGAGCAGGACTTTTACGCGGCGCGCGTGCGCATAGCGGACGGCGGCCTCGGCTGCAGCGGCGTCCAAATTCAGCCCGGCGAAGTTGCGCGCGTTGGTGTCGTCGCGAAGGCCGAAGTAGACCCAGTCTGCACCTGCATCCGTCGCTGCGCGTACTGAGGGCAGGTTGCCGGCAGGGGAAACCAGCTGCATGCGCGGCGTTGCTGGAGCTGTGAAGGGAACCTGCATCTGCGGAGCGCTGTCGCCTCTTTCGAGCTCTCGCGGCGCACTTCACTTGCGTCTGTACGCACGCTTAGAGGCGGCCGCGCCGAAGTGGCGATTGTGGTGTGAGGTCGGCGACGCGCTCTTTGAGACGCATCAAATAATTCGATGATCAGACGACTTCCAGCACGACCTCCAGCGCTCCACGCTTCGCATGTTGGTCTTTCGCGGTACACAAGTTGCAGGGGAGGGCGGCTTTAAATCACTCTCGCAACCATGGCCTCCCGCAAAGCTCCTCCAAAGCGCAGCACATCGACACGTCGTACCCAGGCATCTGCAGCGAAGACATCCGCAAAATCCACCGTCAGCAGTCCGACGCGTAAAGCTGGGGCGTCGGCTGTCAGCGATGCCGCGACGGCAAAAATCGCCGGCACCGAAACCGTAGCCGCCGCCATGCCGCACAACGCAGCGAAGCCCGGCGAGTTCGGTCGCGCCGCGATGCAGCCTCCGGCCGGGCAGGCGATCGAGCCGCCACATCCGATGGTGGGCGGAAGCACGTTGACGGAGGTCAACGCGTCCGAAAAAGCGGGCCGTGGCAATCCACAGGTCAGTTTCAACCCGACGGTTGGACCGCTGGACCGCGTGCGCGTCGATTCGAGCGGCCGCGTTCTGACGACGAATCAGGGCGTGCCGATCGCCGACAACCAGAACTCGCTCAAGGCCGGCTTGCGAGGGCCCACGCTGCTCGAGGACTTCATCCTCCGCGAAAAGATCACGCACTTCGATCACGAGCGTATCCCCGAGCGCATTGTCCACGCGAGAGGTTCGGGCGCGCATGGCTATTTCGAATGCTACGAGCCGCTCGCCAAGCTCACGCGCGCGTCGATCTTCGCCGAAGCCGGCAAGCGCACGCCGGTGTTCGTTCGCTTCTCCACGGTCGCAGGTGAGCGCGGCTCCACCGACACGGCGCGCGACGTGCGCGGCTTCGCCGTCAAGTTCTACACGGACGAAGGCAACTGGGATCTGGTCGGCAACAACATCCCGGTGTTCTTCATCCAGGACGCGATGAAGTTCCCCGATCTTGTGCACGCAGTGAAGCCGGAGCCGCACCACGCAATGCCGCAGGCAGCCTCGGCGCACGATACCTTCTGGGATTTCGTCTCACTCATGGCGGAATCCACGCACATGCTGATGTGGATAATGTCCGACCGGGCGATCCCGCGCAGCTACCGGATGATGCAGGGGTTCGGCGTGCACACGTTCAGATTCGTGAACGAGCGCGGCGATTCACGGTTCGTGAAGTTCCACTGGACGCCGCTCGCCGGCACGCATTCGCTGGCGTGGGACGAGGCCGTGAAAATCTCGGGCGCCGATCCGGACTTCCACCGCCGCGATCTGTGGGAAGCGATCGAGGCCGGCGAGTATCCCGAATACGAGCTCGCCATTCAGGTCTTCAGCGAGGCCGATGCGGAGCGCTTCAGTTTTGACGTGCTCGATGCCACCAAGATCATTCCCGAGGAGCTCGTGCCGCTTCAGCCGGTCGGAAGGCTCGTGCTGAATCGTAACCCTGACAACTTCTTCGCCGAAACCGAGCAGGTCGCGTTTTGTACGGCGCACATCGTGCCGGGAATAGACTTCAGCAACGATCCACTGCTCGCCGGCCGCATCCATTCGTACGTCGACACGCAGTTGACCCGCCTTGGCGGTCCGAACTTCCATGAGATCCCCATTAACGCGCCCGTGGCGCAGGTTCACAACAACCAGCGCGACGGCTTCCATCGGCAGGCGATCCACCGCGGCCGTGTAGCCTACGAGCCCAACTCGCTTGCGGGCGGCTGCCCGTTCCAGGCGGGCACGAAGGGTTTCATGTCGTTCCCGCAGCCGGTCGAAGAGCACAAGGTGCGCGGCAAGCCGGAAAAGTTTGCCGAGCATTACAACCAGGCAAGGTTGTTCTGGGACAGCCAGAGTGATGTCGAGAAGCTGCACATCATCCGCGCGTATCGCTTCGAGCTCACCAAGGTACAGGTGGCGGCAATACGCCGGCGCGTGGTGGCGCAGCTCCGCAACGTCGCCGATGAGCTCACTAACGCCGTTGCCGAAGGCCTGGGGATGGACACGCTGCCCGAGCCGCTGCCGGAGCTGGTTCGCCGCAGGCCGCGGCCCGAGGTAAAAGCCTCGCCCGCGCTGTCGCTCTTCGCGCGTCCGGGAGCGACAGGCGTCCGCACACGCCGCGTCGCCATCCTCGTCGCCGACGGTGTAGACGGCGAGACCGCGGCTCGAGTGCACGAAGCATTGAGCGGGCAGGGTGCGGTGCCGCGCTTCGTCGGTGTGAAGCTCGGACGTGTAAAAAGCGTGAGCGGCGATCCGATCGAAGTCGAAATCACGATGGAGACAGCACCGCCGGTGCTGTGGGACGCGATGGTGGTGCCCGACGGCGACGCTGCCGCGCAGGAGTTTTCCCAGTCCGGCCATGCGATCGAGTTCCTGAAGGACCAGTACCGCCACTGCAAGACGATTCTGCTCATTGGTGCCGCCGCCGCGCTGCTGGGCGACGCGGATATCCCCGCGGCCCTGCCTTCCGGTGAAGCCGATCCGGGTCTTCTGCAGTTCGCCTCGGACGACATCGAGGCAGCGCTACCCGCTTTCATCGAAGCGCTGTCGAGACATCGGCACTGGGTCCGCGAGACGGATCCTCCGACGGTTTAAGGAGCTGTGATGGTCAACCTCAATTGAGGGAGCTGCTGCTGCAATCGCTCGAGCACGGCAAAAGAAGCCGCCGCGGCCAAGGAATCCCGCACGGGATCGGGTCCGAGGTAACGCTGGGTCTGCGCAGCCCGAGCCTCTCCCGTGATGAGGTACGCTCTCGCATGGGCGCTGATGGATCTGCAGCGCCCGCATCGCGCGTGGGATAGCGCACAGGAACCGCGCGCTGAATCGCCGCGCGCGTCCGCAGCTTGATCTCTGCTGGTGTTACAGGAAAGGCGTGGTCGCCAGGCCCAGCAGGATAAAGAGCAGCGCCGCCGCCTGCGCTGCGATGCGCAAGCTCATCCAGCTTTCACTGCGCCGGTTCGATACCGGCCCGTCCGACATCATGGCGGCGATACCGGCCACCAACGCGACTACCACTCCGAAAGCTGCCGCAAACACGAGTGCAGTCATGATGCTCCTCCAAAAAAACAACGCCGGATACCCGAAGGCACCCGGCGTTCTCGCCGACGCTTACGCACTTGCCGCTTCTGGACCTTAGCAGGTACCGGATGCCCGAGCACCGGCCGGCCTTTGCGCACCTGCCCGAAGGCAGTTTCTTGTTGACGGGCGGGACTGCCGTCTCACCCGTGCCTCGCCACTCGCTCTCCTGTCGGCGACCGGAGGACATCGAATGCGAGACGAGTTCATTCTCCGTGCGGCGAACACGCACGTCTTTGACATCCATCAAACGAACGCCGCGGATGCCAAATTCCGCACGGTCACGGAGCAATCCCCGTGAAACGCGCGCATCGCTGCACGTGCGAAGCGTGTGTCGCGCAGGCGAGCGGTCCTTTTGACCTGCATCAACGCGGCCAGGAGGACTCTCTACATAATGCAGGAGGAATGCGCAGCAAGCGACGTAGCTACGTTAGAGCACTAGTCAAGTCGGAGATCTTCATGTCTTCTGCCGTGATCTCGCCTCGCGCGAGCAACAATTCAGCGAACCCAGCCACAGCGGCCGCGACTGCGCGAGCTGTCGTACTGCCGGATCCCTCGCGGTACTTCGAGGTGCGGTTCGAATCCATCGGCGGCCTTGGCGCGCATGCCGCGGGTCAGGTGCTGGCAACCGCCGCCGTCGTGCGCATGGGTCTCAACGGCGCGCACTTCTCGTCTTACGGCTCGGAAAAGAAAGGCTCGCTCGTGCGTTCCTTCGTGCGGCTCGCGCCCGGTGAGCGCCCGATACGCACCAGCGCGCCCGTCGAAACACCGGACGCCGTCGTTGTCTTCCACGCCGCGCTGCTCCGAAATCCGGGAACGCTCGCGGGCTTGAGAAAGACCGGCACGTTGATCTACAACGCGGCCGCCGGCATCGTGCCTGAGCAACTGGCGGCGCTACCGAAGACGGCGCGCGTTATCCGCGTGGATGCGCTCGGCATCGCGTTAAGAGAGCAGTCTCGCGCGAACGCCGTGCTGCTCGGCACGCTGTGCGCAGCCTATCCGTTCCTCGACAGCGCGCAGGTCCTGGAAGCGCTTGCTGAAGAATTCGCGGGTAAGCACCCCGAAGCGGTGGCCTCCAACGAACGGGCCTTCCATGGCGGTGCAGCCGAATTCGAGTTGATCGATGGTATCGGCCGCGCCGAAGGCGACCTGCCGCCGTTCCAGCCGGAAGCGCTCTGGGGTTTCGAGACGCAGCCGGCCGGCGGCATCCTGCCGGAGCCCGGCAACAGCGCGTGGAACGATCTCACGACCTCGCGCACCGGATTCATGCCGGTGCTGAACACCGAGAAGTGCATCCACTGCGGTGTGTGCGACCTCGTGTGCCCCGACTTCTGTCTTGCGTGGACGGATGGTGAGCCCGGAGACAAATTCGAGCGCAGGCTGTTGGGCGTCGATTATCGCTATTGCAAGGGTTGTCTGCGTTGCGTCGAATCGTGCCCCACGGGCGCGCTCTCGAAGGAAGCGGAAACCGCAGGGCTCGCCGACAAGCTCCGCGTGCCGCTGTTTCCCGAACTGATTGCCTGAGGTGGACACCATGTATATCGATACATTGCCCGCGCGCACGACAGAAACGCGGATGCCGGGCCGCATACGCCAGAAGCTCGAATTCCGCAGCGGCAATGAAGCGGCGGCGCTCGCAGCGCGCGATGTCGGCTATCACCTGATGGGCTATTTCCCCATCACGCCATCGACGGAAGTTGCCGAGAGCCTTTCGAAAATGCAGGCCGAAGGCCAGCACGACATCGTGATGGTCGCCGGGGACGGCGAGCACGGCGCCGCCGGCATTTGCTACGGCGCGGCGCTCGGCGGCGGCCGCGTGCTGAATGCGACGAGCTCGCAAGGATTGCTCTACGCGCTCGAGCAGCTGCCAGTTCAGGCCGGAACGCGTGTTCCGATGGTGCTCAATATCGCCGCGCGCGCGGTCTCCGGGCCGCTCGACATACGTGGCGATCACTCCGATTTCTATTATGCGCTCAATACCGGCTGGATCGTGCTCTGCGCACGCGATCCGCAGGCCGTCTATGACCTGAACTTCGCTGCGATTCGCATTGGCGAGCATCGCGATGTGCGCCTTCCGGTGATGGTCGTCTACGACGGCTTCTTCACGAGCCATCAGAAGCGCCGCATCCAGGTCTTCGACGATGCTGAAGCTGTGCAGCAGTTTCTGGGCGAGCGTCCCGAATGGCCATCGCCGCTCGACACCGAACATCCCGCGACCTTCGGGCCGTATATGAACGACCCGGATCTCATCAACAACAAGGTCCAGCTCTCGCAGGCGATGGAAGCGGCGCGCCGGGTGATCCCGGAAGTGTTCGCAGAGCTCGAAAGACTTACGGGGCGTCCATATGCGGTTCTCGACTCGTATCGCATGGCCGACGCCGAAGTCGCGCAGATTCTCATCAACTCGGCGGCGGAGACGGCGAAGGAAGTGACCGACACG
>DASRIK010000593.1:0-9017 GCA_035650035.1 Burkholderiales bacterium
AAATATTACGAGCAGAACCAGCGGCAGTTCGGCGCTGGTGAATCGCGGCAGGCGAGCCATATTCTCATTACCGCCGACAAATCGGGTGGCGACAACGCCAAGGCACGCGCCCTCGCCGAGCAGATCTCGAACGAGCTGAAGAAAGATCCGTCCCGGTTCGCCGAGCTCGCCAGGAAACACTCGCAGGATCCGGGCTCCGCGGCCAAAGGCGGTGATCTCGGCACGTTCACCCGCGGCTCGATGGTGAAAGCGTTCGACGACGCGGTGTTCTCGATGAAGCCGGGCGAGATTTCAGCGCCGGTGGCGACCGAGTACGGCTACCACATCATTCGTGTCACGGCCGTGAATCCTGCCCAGATACGCGGCTTCAACGAAGCGCGTCCCGAGATCGAGAAGGAGATGAAGAAGCAGCGCGTCGCGCG
This sequence comes from Burkholderiales bacterium, assembly GCA_035650035.1. Classification (GTDB taxonomy): domain Bacteria; phylum Pseudomonadota; class Gammaproteobacteria; order Burkholderiales; family SG8-41; genus JAQGMV01. The sequence continues at coordinate 423 of DASRIK010000593.1, forward strand.
CATATACGCCGAGACGGCGGAGAAGCTCAATACGGTTGCTTTCGAGCAGTCCGACACGCTGAAGCCCGCTGGCGAGCTGCTCAAACAGACTCCGCAGCGCAGCGGCTGGATCAGCCGCTCCGGCGCGCAGGACGCGCGGCTCAACAACCCGAAGCTTCTGCAGGCGATATTCTCGGATGACGTGCTGAACAACAAACGCAATACCGAGGCGGTCGAAGTGGCGCCGGGTGCGATCATCGTCGCGCGCGTGGTGGAGCACAAGCCGTCTTCCGTGCGGCCGTTCGAGCAGGTGAAAGCCGCGATCGATAAAAAGCTCGTCGAGACGCGCGCGGGCCAGCTCGCCGCGCAGGAAGGCCGCCAGCAGCTCGAGCAGCTCCGGCAGGGCAAGGACGCGCAGGTGCAGTGGAGCGCACCGCAGCTCGTGAGCCGTGGAGACACGAAAGGCTTCGCAGAGCCGTTGGTGAAGGAAGTCTTCAAGACGGACGCCGCCAAGGTGCCGGCTTACAGCGGTGTCGAGGCGCCGGGCGGCGGCTACGTGCTGCTCAGGATTTCACGTGTGGTCGAACCCGAGAAGCTGGACCGAGCGCAGCAGAACTCCCTCTCCGAAGCGCTCGCGCAATTGCAGGGCGAAGAGCACTTCACGGCCTACCTCGAGAGCCTGAAGAACAAAACGAAAGTCAGGATCAACAAGGAAGCGATCGAAAGGAAGCAGTGACGAGGGAATGGTGACGGTTGTCAGGTTCCGATCGTGGTATTGAATCCCGCGTCCACGTAGGTGATCTCACCGGTGATGCCGGCCGCGAGATCGCTCATGAGAAACGCTGCCACGTTCCCCACATCGTTGATCGTCACGTTACGCCGGAGTGGCGCGTTCTCTTCCACCGCCTTCAGGATCTTGCCGAAACCGCCGATGCCCGTGGCGGCGAGCGTCTTGATCGGACCCGCGGAGATGCCGTTCACGCGTATGCCTTTCGGCCCGAGGTCCTGCGCCAGATAGCGCACCCCGGCCTCGAGGCTCGCTTTGGCGAGTCCCATCACGTTGTAGTTCGGAACTGATCGCTGCGCGCCGAGATAGGTGAGCGTCAGGAGCGCAGCATTGCGGCCCTCCATCATCGACAGCCCGGCTTTCGCGAGCGCAGCGAAACTGTACGCGCTCACGTCGTGCGCCACGCGAAACGCTTCGCGGGTGAGGCCCTCCAGAAGGCCGCCTTTCAGCGACTCGCGCGGCGCGAAGGCGATGGAATGCACGATACCGTCCAGCCCGTCCCACTGCTCGCGGAGCGCGCCGAAGAGATTTTCGATGTCGCGGTCCTCGGAGACGTCGCACGGTAATAGGGGCGGAGAATCGAATTCGGCCGCAAGCTGCGTCACGCGGTCCTTGATGTCGGCATTCTGGTACGTGAACGCGAGCGCTGCCCCTTCACGCTTCATGGCATTCGCGATGCCGTAGGCTATCGAGCGGTTCGATAGCAGCCCGGTAATGAGGATCTTCTTGTCCTGCAGGAAGCCCATCTTCGAAATCTCTCCCAATCCCTGCCGTGTTCGATTATAGCCAGTAAGGGAATCGTGCCCCGACGCTCACGCGTAACCGGCTGCGATGAGCTTTCGCGTGTAATCCGACTTGGCGCCTTCCAGGACGTGTTCGATCGCGCCGGTTTCGACGATCTCGCTGTCTTTCATGACCATCACGCGATGGGCCATGGCGCGTACGACGTCGATGTCGTGCGTGACGAGCACGTAGCTCAGCCTGTACTTGCGCTGCAGCTCCACCAGCAGCTGAAGGATCTGCTTCTGAATGGTTACGTCGAGCGCGCTCGTCGGCTCGTCGAGCACCACGATCTTGGGCTTCACGATCAGCGCGCGGGCGATCGCGATGCGCTGCCGCTGACCGCCGGAGAACTCGTGCGGGTAGCGGTGCAGAAGCGGCTCGGGACGCCCGTCCTCCACGAGATGCACGTCGAGGAGTGCGTCGATGACGCGCTGGCGGCGCTCGGCCAGCGAGAGCTGCGGCTCGTGAATTTCCAGGCCTTCTCCGACGATCGCCTCGATCGTCTGGCGCGGCGACAGCGACGAGAGCGGGTCCTGAAAGACGACCTGGATGTCGCGGCGAAGGCGGCGGTTGCGCACGCCGTCGGACTCCGTCCACGACGCACCGGAGATGCGGATGTCTCCCTCCGCATGAACGAGGTTGAGCAATGCCAGCGCGAGCGTCGTCTTCCCGGAGCCGGATTCGCCGATGATGCCGAGTGTCTCTCCGGGCGCGAGCTCGAAATCGGCCCGCGTGACGGCGGTAAACCGTCCACTTTTGAACCAGCCTTTGATACCGGGAAGGCGGGTCGGATAGTCGACATGCACCCCGCGCGCTTCGACAAGACGTCCATCGCCCGGTGGCGGCACGTCCCGCACGGGACGACTGTTGATGAGCTTCTGGGTGTACGCATGTCGAGGCCGCTGCATGACTTCGGCCGTGAGCCCCTGCTCGACGATTACGCCGCGTTCCATCACGGCCACGCGGTCCGCGAAACGCCGCACGAGGTTGAGATCGTGAGTAATGAGCAGCAGGCTCATGCCGCGTTCCGCACGCAGGCGTTCGAGCAGCTCGAGTATCTGCAGGCGTATGGTCGCGTCGAGCGCGGTGGTCGGTTCGTCGGCGATGAGAAGCTTGGGATTGCACGCCAGGGCCATCGCGATCATCGCCCGCTGCCGCTGACCACCCGAAAGCTGGTGCGGGTAGCTGCGCGCGCGCGCTTCGGGCGCTTCGATACCCACGCGGCGCATCGCCTCGATCGCCCCGAGCCATGCCTGCTCGCGGCTCAATCCTTCATGCAGCTGCAGCGATTCGGCGATCTGATCGCCCACCGTGAACACCGGATTGAGCGCGGTCATGGGCTCCTGGAAGATCACCGCGATGTCGCGCCCGCGAAGCTGCTCGAGCTCGGCGGGGGAGAACGCCGGCACGCTGCGGCCCTCGAACAGGATCTCGCCGGAGAGCCGCGCGGCCTCCACGAGCCGCAGGAGCGAGAGCGCAGTCACCGTTTTCCCGGAACCGGACTCGCCCACGAGCGCGAGGCGCTCGCCGGCGTCAATCGAAAACGACACGCGATCGACCACTCTACGGCGGCCGAACTCGATGCTGAGCTCGCGTACTTCGACCCTCATGGCTGATCGTCTTTCAGCACTTTGCGCGGGTCCAGCGCGTCGCGCAGCGCGTCCCCGATGAGGATGAGAAGCAGGAGAGTCAGCATGAGCACGGAAAACGTGGAGAGCGAGATCCACCACGCATACAAGTTTTCCTTGCCCTGGCTCAGCAGCTCGCCAAGGCTGGGCGTCGTCGGGGGCACGCCGAGCCCCAAAAAATCGAGGCTGGTGAGAGCACCGATCGCCGCCGCAAGCTCGAAGGGAATGAGCGTGACGACCGGCGTGATGCTGTTCGGCAGGATGTGCCGCATCATGATCTTCCGGTTGGTTTGACCAAGTGCCCGGGCGGCACGCACGTAGTCGAGCGTGCGATTCTTCAGGAATTCGGCGCGAACGTAAGCCGCGATGCCGAGCCAGCCGAAAAGCGACAGCAGAAGGACGAGCAGCCAGAAGCTCGGCTGGAAAAGCGATGAAAGGATGATCAGCATGTACAGCGTCGGCATGGAGCTCCAGATCTCGTTGAAGCGCTCCATCGCGATATCGGTCCAGCCCGCGAAGTAGCCTTGTATCGCGCCGTAGAGCACGCCGAAGATCGTGCATGTCGCCGCGACCAGCAGCGCGAACACGACCGAGACGCGGAACCCATAGAGAAGGCGCGCGAGGATGTCACGGCCACGATCGTCGGTGCCGAGGACGTTCTCGCGGCTGGGTGGTGCGGGATTCGGCTGCCTGGCGAAGTAATTGATCGAGCTGTGATGGTATGGATTCGGCGGAAACACCGCGAAATTGTCGCCTTTCGCAAGATTGTCCCGGATGAACGGGTCGTGGAAATCCGTCGGTGCCGGAAAGTCTCCGCCGAAGGTCGTATCCGGCAGTGTCTGCACGAACGGGAAATACCACGCGCCCCCGTAGCGCACGACGAGCGGCTTGTCATTCGAGAGCACTTCCGCGAGCAGGCTTATTCCGAAGAGCGCCGCAAACACGATGAGGCTCACGTAGCCGAGGCGGTTACTGCGAAACCGACGCCAGGCACGGCGCCCCGGGCTTTGCGCCGGCACGAGCGGTGCGGGCGCGTGAGTCTCCGCGGGGAGCACAGCCGAGGGCGTGATCGTGTCAGCCAAAGTATTTCACCCGCGGATCGACCCAGACATAGCTCAGATCACGGATGAGCGTGGTGAGCAGCCCGATGATGGTGAAAAGAAAAAGACTCCCGAGAACGACGGGGTAATCCCGGCGTATCACGGATTCGTACGACAGCAAGCCGAGGCCGTCCAGTGAGAACAGCGTCTCTATGAGTATCGAGCCGCTGAAGAACGCACCCACGAACGCGGCCGGGAAACCCGTCATGATCGGGATCATCGCGTTACGGAAAACGTGCTTCCACAAAACCTTGCGCTCGTTGACGCCTTTCGCACGTGCCGTGAGCACATAGTGCTTGCGGATTTCTTCCAGCACCGAGTTCTTCGTGAGTATCGTGATCACCGCGAACCCGCCGAGCACCATCGATGCTACGGGTAGCGCGATGTGCCAGAGATAGTCGGTGATCTTCCCCACGAGGCTCAACTCGTGCCAGTTGAGAGATGTGAGGCCGCGAAGAGGGAACCACTGGACGAACGAGCCGCCCGCAAACAGCACGAGCAACGCGACGCCCATCACGAAACTCGGGATCGCATAGCCCAGCAATACGATGAAAGTCGTGACGGTGTCGAAGCGGGTGCCCGCGCGCACGGCTTTCGCGATACCTAGCGGAATCGAGATCAGGTAGACCAGCAGAAACGTCCAAAGCCCGAGGCTGATCGATACCGGCAGCTTCTCGAGTATCAACTGCCACACGTCCTTGTTGTGGAAGAAGCTTTTGCCGAGATCGAACCGCGCGTACTGCCCGAGCATGTGCACGAAACGTTCGTGCGCGGGCTTGTCGAAGCCGTACAGCTTCCTGATCTCCTCGACGCGCTTCGCGTCCACACCCTGGCGACCGCGGTAGCCGCCCGTGGTCGCCGGTCCTTCAGTCCCGGCATCCTGCCCCCGGAGTTGAGCGACCATCTGCTCCACGGGGCCGCCCGGCACGAACTGAATGATCACGAACGTGATGACGAGGATCCCCAGGAGCGTGGGGATCATGAGCAGCAGGCGCTTGAGGATATAGGACCACATGAAGATCTACTCCGCTCCTTCGGGCGCAACCCCACCCTCTATGCGCCTTGCGGCGCCAGGTACTATCACAATTATTTCTTCCGCCACCACGTGGAGACTACCCAGTCTTCAGGCCGGTAATAGAGCGGCGCAACCGCCGGCTGCTCGAACTTCCCCGCGCGATAGGCGACACGGAACGTGTTCGAGTAATACTGGGGCACGACGTAGTGGCCGTGCCGCAAGACGCGATCGAGCGCGCGCAGGCTCGCGACGAGTTGCGGCCGTGTCGTGGCTTCGACGACATGCCGCATCAGAACGTCCACCGCGGGATCGCGCAGGCCGAGCAGGTTGCTGGACCCTTCCGTATCCGCCGACGCGGACCCGAAGCGATCGATCAGCTCGCTTCCGGGCGATTCGCTCCCCGGAATGCGCACCGTGAAAAAATCGTAGTCGAAGACATCCAGACGCTTGCGCAACAATGCGAAATCGGCGCGGCGCGTGTATGCGTTGATGCCGAGTTTCGCGAGCGCCTGGAAGTAAGGGGTCGCGACGATTTCCGCGCGGGCGTCGCTCACCAGGTACTCGATCGTAAAAGGCTCGCCCCTTCCGTTACGCAGCGCGCCGTCGCGATACGTCCAGCCCGCCTGGGCGAGCAGCTCTCGCGCTTTGCGCAGGTTGCCGCGCAGGCTGTTCGGAGCATTGGTCGACGGCGGAATGGGGACCTCTTCCGTAAACACGTTCGCCGGCAGCTTGTCGCGCAGTGGCTCCAGCAGCGCGAGCTCGTCCGGCCCGGGCAGGCCTTTCGCTTCGAAATCGCTGTCGTTGAACCAGCCGCGGACGCGCTTGTGCGCGTTGTAATTGAGCATGCGGTTGATCCATTCGAAGTCGAACGCGTACGTGAGCGCCTCGCGTACCCGTGGATCCTTGAACTTCTCGCGGCGGCTATTGATGAGAAAACCCTGGAAGTCACCGGCATTCCTGGAAGGAAGCTCGACTTTGATGAGCTCGCCGGACGTGAACTTCTTGCCGATGTACGAGCGCGCCCAGTCCTTGGCCGAGAAGACCTGGATGTAATCGAACTCGCCGGCCTTGAAGCCTTCGGTCTGCGCCGTGTTGTCCTTGTAGATTTTCAGGGTGACACGATCGAAGTTGTACATCCCGCGTCGCACGTTGAGATCGCGCGCCCAGTAATTCGGGTCTCGCTGATAGGTGATGTCGCGCCCGAAGTTCACGCGTCCGATCCTGTACGGGCCGCTTCCAATCGGCGTATCGGTAATGACCTGATCGAAAGGCTTGCCGGCACCCCAGTCGCGGCTGAAGACCGGAAGCCCGCCCACGAGCAGGGGAAGCTCTGCGCTCGCTACCGCGAAATCGAAGCGTACGGTGAGCGGCCCGGTCACTACCGCCTGTTTGACGTCGCCGAAGAGCACGCGATATTGCGGTGCCGCCTGTTTGCTCATCAGCGTGTCGAAGCTGTGCTTGACGTCGGCCGCGGTGACGGGCTTGCCGTTGTGAAAACGGGCGGCAGGGTTCAAGCGAAAAGTCGCGGATAGCCTGTTTGGCGGCACCTCGATGTCTTCAGCGAGTAACCCGTAGGATGTCGTCGGCTCATCGTATGTGCCCGTAAGAAGCGTCTCGAAAACGAGTCCCAGCGAAGGCGCTGCGGTCCCTTTCAGCGTGAACGGGTTGTACTTGTCGAAATTCGTGATTCGAAGCGGCGGGACGAACTCGATGTCACCGCCCTTGGGCGCGTTGGGATTCACCCACTCGAAATGGCTGAAGCCGGGTGGATACTTGATATCACCGAACTGGCCATAGGCGTGCGCCGCGAATGTATTCGAGGCACCTAGCGTCGCAAAGGCGAACAGCAACGCGCAGAGTGAGCGCTGCACGAGCAGTTCGCGGGTCATGCGTTGTGAGGCCCCGGTTCGGTGAGGCTGCGCGGCATGGACGCGAGCAACATTTGCGTGTAGGGATGACGGGGCGCTGCGTAGATCTCGTCCGATCCGGCGCTTTCCACGATTTCTCCACCGTTCATCACGATTACCTGATCGGCCATGTATTTCACGACCGCGAGATCGTGCGAGATGAAGATATAGCTCATGCCGTATTCGTCCTGGAGGTCCTGCAGCAGGTTGAGCAGTTGCGCCTGGATCGAAACGTCCAGCGCGGATACAGCCTCGTCACAGATCAGGATATCCGGTCGCATCGTGAGGCAGCGGGCAATCGCGATGCGTTGGCGCTGACCGCCCGAGAACTCGTGAGGATACTTGAAGAACGACTCGGGAGGCAGGCCGACTTTCTGGAACATCGCATATGCGAGGTCACGCCGTTCGTCGTCATTTGCACCGATACCATGGATCTGCATGGGCTCGAGCAGGATCTGCCCTGCAGTGAACCTCGGGTTGAGCGACGCATAAGGGTTCTGAAACACGATCTGTATCCGGCGCTTGTATTCGAGCGTGGGCGTCGAGCGCGTCGACAGCATGTTTCTGCCCTCGAAGAGCACTTCACCGCTGGTGGGCTCCTGAAGCCGCACCAGCATCAGAGCTAAAGTGGTTTTGCCCGACCCCGACTCGCCGACGACGCCCAGCGTCTTTCCTTTGGCGAGTCTGAAGGATGCGTTCCGGACGGCAGGTATGGCGCGCTTGCGGAAGATTCCTTCGCTCAAATAGAAGGTCTTCGTGAGGCCTCGCGCTTCGAGCACGATGGGCTCGTTGCCGGTGAGTCCGCGGGGACGCTCCGCGGCTTCGACCGACGGAGCGGCTGCGCGCTCCATGAAGTCTTCGATCACTGGCAGGCGGGCGGGCCGTCGCGCGAGCTGTGGCCGGCATGCGATGAGCGCGCGTGTATACGGGTCCGCAGGGGCTTCGAAGATCTGCCCGACGCTGCCGCGCTCTCTGACGATCCCGTTGCGCATCACAATGACTTCGTCGGCGATATCGCGCACGATCGCGAGGTCATGCGTGATAAAGAGCACCGACATCGCATGCTGCTTCTGGAGCCTGGCAAGGAGCTCCAGTATCTGCTTCTGCACCGTCACGTCGAGCGCAGTCGTGGGTTCGTCCGCGATGAGGAGGCGAGGTGCGCAAGCGATCGCCATTGCGATCATGGCGCGCTGCTGCTGGCCGCCGGAAAGCTGAAAGGGATAGGCATGCACGCGCGCGTGCGGCTCGGGAATGCCGACTTCGTCCAGCAGCTCGATGGCGCGTCGTCGAGCGTGGCGGCGTGAAATACCACGGTGGCGTGTGAGGACCTCTTCGATCTGAAAGCCGACCGTGAAGACAGGGTTGAGCGAGCTCATCGGCTCCTGGAAGATCATCG
>DASRIK010000594.1:0-2765 GCA_035650035.1 Burkholderiales bacterium
ACGCTCGACAAGGCGGCCGCTCGCGTGCGCATCGTGCTGAAAGACGGGCGCACGCTCTCGCGCGACGTGCCGCACGCCGTCGGCTCGCTGGAAAAACCGATGAGCGACCATGCGCTGGAAGAGAAATTCCGGGAGCTCACCGCCGCATCAGGCAATTCGGAAGCATTGATTCAGCTCGTATGGTCGCTCGAGAAGCTCGATGACGCGGCGAAGCTCGCCCGCGGCACAGCCTGTCAGCACTGACAAAGGAGGAAGGAAATGCCCTACGCAGACTCGAACGGCGTGCGCCTCTACTACGAAGAAGTCGGCAAAGGAACTCCCATCGTTTTCGTTCACGAGTTCGCGGACGATCTGAACAGCTGGCAACCGCAGATCGGCTTTTTCAGCCGCCGCTATCGCTGCATCGCGTTCAATGCACGCGGTTATCCGCCTTCGGACGTGCCGAAGCGCCCCTCGCAATACTCCCAGGCGATCGCCGCCGACGACATCGCGAACGTAATGCGCCATCTGGGGTTGCGCAAAGCACACATCATCGGCTGCTCGATGGGCGGTTATGCGACGGTGCATTTCGGCCTGCGTCATGCTTCGATGGCGCTTTCGCTCACCGCGATCGGCGTTGGCTACGGCTCCGATCCGGACAAGCGCGAGCAATTCCTCCGTGATACGGAAGTCATGGCGAGGCGTTTCGAGGAGCTCGGCACGCCGGAAGCGATCAAGCCGTATCAGATCGGACCTGCGCGCGTGCAGTTTCAGAACAAGGACCCGCGCGGCTTCGCCCACTTCTGCGCCGAGTTCGCGAAGCACTCCGCGCTGGGGTCCGCGAATACGCTGCGCGGCGTGCAGGCGCGGCGGCCGACGATCCAGAGCCTCGGACGAGGGCTATCGAAGATGAAAGTCCCGCTGCACGTCGTCACCGGCGACGAGGACAACAACTGCCTCGAACCCGGCGTCTTCATGAAGCGCGTATGTCCGTCGGCGTGGCTCACGGTCGTGCCGAATACCGGTCACGCCGTGAATCTCGAGGAGCCGGATCTCTTCAACCGCCTCACGGCGGAATTCCTGGCGCAAGTCGACTCGGGGCGCTGGCGGCCGCGCGATCCACGGTCGCTGAACAAGTCGACGATGGCGAAGCGGTAGGCGGTCAGACGTCGCGGTAGAGCGGGCTGACGACGCCGCGCCCGCCTTTGTTGAGCACGTGTGTGTAGATCATCGTTGTAGACACATCCGAGTGGCCCAGCAGTTCCTGCACTGTGCGGATGTCGTAACCGGCCTCCAGCAGATGTGTGGCGAACGAGTGACGCAAGGTATGGCAGCTCACGCGCTTCAATATGCCAGCCGCGCGTGCGGCCTCCTTGACGGCGCGCTGGGGCACCGACTCGTCGAGATGGTGCCGACGCAGCACCCCAGTCTCGGGATCGCGAGAACGGTTCTTCGCTGGGAAAACGTACTGCCAGCGCCACTCTGTCCCGGCACGCGGATACTTGCGCGCAAGAGCGTAGGGTAAATGGGTTTCTCCGTAACCTTCCCGCAGGTCTTGCGCATGAAGGAAACGTGCGCGGTCAAGTTGGCGCCTTAGCGCATCGATGCTGGATGCAGAAAGCATCGTCACGCGATCCTTCTCGCCTTTTCCCTCACGAACGAGTATCTGACGATACCCAAAATCGATGTCTTTGACGCGCAACCGCAAGCACTCCAGAACGCGAAGCCCGGCGCCGTATAGCAGACTAGCGATCAGCCAGCGCGTGCCTTCCATCTGCGCAAGGAGTTCCGCGACTTCGCGGCGGGTGAGCACCGTAGGCACGCGCGCAGGACGCGTGACCCGATGCATATTTTCGAGCCAAGGCAGCTCGCAATGCAGCACCTCTTTGTAGAGAAAGAGCAGCGCCGAAAGAGCCTGATTCTGCGTGCTGGCGGCGACGTTGCGTTCCAGTGCGAGATGATTGAGGAACGCGGTCACTTCCGTTTCTCCAAGGCTCGCCGGATGACGCTTTCCGGTGAAATAGATGTATCGCTTTATCCAATGAACATACGCCTCCTCGGTGCGCCGACTGTAGTAGCGACGGCGTATTGCTTCGTGCACCTGACCGAGCAGCCGGGGACGGTCGCTTCGCTCCGGCCGTCCGGAAGACGTTGAAGAATCGGCCATCTTTCCTCCCCCTGCAGCCTAACGAAATAGTCCTGCAGGCCACGCAGCCTATTTCGCGACGTTCTCGCCCTTGCAGTAGACTAAACGGGTGATCAGAAACGAAAGATGACGCTTATGACTTCCGGCCTATTTTGTTATCCGGCATTTCGGAAGTTCACATCACGTTCGGCGTCATCAAAGGAGAGCTAGCCATGGGTATGTACGTAAGTCAGCTCCGCTCGGTACCCATCGGCCGGTACGACTACTACGCGTACCTTGTTGATGCCTCGACCCAGGCCGCCCACTCGAAAGAGGTCGATCGCTTCTTTGATGGGTTCGCGAAGCAATCCGAAGTTGAAGCCGTGATTGTCCGAGGCCCGCAGGACCTTTCTTACGAGCTATTTCGGTTTCTTCAGGTGCACGCTCCGACTGACTTCGGACGACTGGAGGCCCTCTTTCACGAAGTAACTTGCCTCGTCATCTCCGAGGGCGCTCTGCAAACCACTTCTAAACCGGTCCACGTACTCCCGCTACTCCCGCGAGATGAAGGAACCTTGGGCCAGTCTCAGCTTCTCGATGCGCTCCTAGGTTCGCTTCTCCGTGCTATGCGTAACCACCAACTCACGGAGTTTGTACACTC
>DASRIK010000595.1:0-2057 GCA_035650035.1 Burkholderiales bacterium
GCGCCACAACCGCGGCGCTGCTTCGAAGTCGGCGCCGCCGTGGCGCGGGCGCTTCAAAAAAGCCCATGGCGTGTGGCCGTCATTGCGTCCTCGAGCTGGAGCCACGCGTTTCTCGTCGCCAAGAACGAGCTCGTGTTCCCCGACGTCGAAGCGGACAAGCGCTACTACGAAGCGCTCAGGACGGGAGATATCGGGCTCTGGCGAAACACGACCCTGGAGCAGGTGGAAGACCGGGGACACCACGAGCTGCTCAACTGGTTTTGCCTGGTCGGCGCGATGCACGAGCTGGGTCGCACGAAACCCGACGAATCGGTGTTCCTCGAATCGTGGATCACCAACTCGGATAAGGTGTTCGCCGTCTATCGGCCACGATAGCGGCAAGCTCGGTCAGCACGCCCGCCTGCATGAACCCATGAACACGAAGGAATCAACTCGATGGCAATAGCAGGTCTGCCGGCCGATGGCCGCGAGCTCGCCGGCAAAGTCGCGCTGGTCACGGGCGGTGCGAAGAACATCGGACGCGCGATTTCGCTCGCGCTCGCGTCCGCAGGCGCATCCGTCGCCGTGAACACGCAGCACTCGCGCGAAGAAGCGGTCGCGCTGGTGAAGCAGATTCGGGAAGCCGGCGGCGCAGCCGAAGTCTACATGGCAGACATCGCGGATGCCGCGGCCGTCAAAGAGATGGGCGATGGAATCGTCAAGCGCTTCGGCCGTATCGACATCCTCGTCCTCAACGCTTCGATTCGACGCGAAGCACTCTTCAAGGACATGACGTTCGAGCAGTGGCGCGCCACCATGTCGATTTCGCTCGACGGGTCGTTCCACTGCATCAAAGCGTGTCTTCCGTCGATGCTTGCCTCGCGAGGTGGCAGCATCATCACGCTGGCCGGCGACACGGCGCTGCTCGGTGCCGTGCGCAAGGCCCACAACTCGGCCGCGAAGAATGGCCTTGTGGGACTCACGCGTGCGCTTGCGAAAGAGCTGGCCGAAGACGGCATACGTGTGAACTGCGTTTCACCGGGCAACATCAACACCACGCGGCCCGCGCACCGCTCTCCACGTACCGAAGCGAAAGGGACCATCCCGCTCGGGCGCTGGGGCGAGGCGGAGGAGATCGCGGCGGTCGTGCGTTTCCTCAGCGGGCCCGGCGGCGGTTTCATCACCGGTCAGACCATCCACGTGAACGGCGGACAGATGATGTTCGCGTGATTCGAGGCATTCAGCCCGCCTCCTCAGTTCGCTTTTGATCTAGGTCAAACAGGACCCCGGGCGCGGTGGTTCGCGCGCCGCAGGCGGCACATACTCGCCCAGGCAGCGCAACGCGACTACACGGGGCGAGAATGAAACCCTTCGAGTGCATCACGGCGCGGGATGCCGGGCACGCGATAGAGCTGCTGGTACGATACGGCGCCGATGCGCGGCTTCTCGCCGGGGGCACGGATCTACTGGTCGATATCCGGAACGGCTCTCGCGAGCCGCGTGTGCTGGTCGATCTTTCGCGCGCGCCGGACCTGAAGCGGCTCGAGCTCGCGGACGACCTGCTCGTCATCGGCGCCATGGTGACACACACGGAGATCATGGGGTCGCGGCTGGTGCGTGAGCTCTGTCCCGCGCTCGCCGTCGCCGCACACAGCATCGGCGCGATCCAGACACGGAACCTCGGCACGATCGGGGGCAATCTCGCAAACGCGGTGCCCTCGATGGATCTCGGGCCCGCGCTTCTCGCGCTCGACGCGCAACTCACGATCGCCGGCCCGATGGGACTGCGGCGCGAGCCGCTTACCACCGTATTCACCGCACCGCGGACTACGACCCTCAGTGCCACGGAATTGATTCTCGACGTAACTATACCGGCCGAGGGCTTCCACAAACCCATGGCCTTTCTGAAATTCGGTCTGAGGAAAGGACAGGCGCTCGCGCTCGTGAACGTCGCAGCCGGTTTCTGGCCGCACGGCAGCGAGCCGGTCTTTCGCGCGACCCGGATAGCACTCGGAGCGGTCGCGCCGACAGTGATCCGTTCGGCCGAAGCGGAGCGTTTTCTCGATCAACGCCTAATC
>DASRIK010000596.1:0-7338 GCA_035650035.1 Burkholderiales bacterium
GAGCACCGTGCGGCCGGAGGTCGAGGAAAAGCTCGCGAAGCAGATAAAAGCGAAAGGCGCGGCGCTCGTCGATTGCCCCGTCGGCGGCTCCACCGCGCCCGCTCGCGAAGGAAAGTTGCTGGGTTTCGTCGGCGGCGATGCATCCGATGTCGCGCGCGCAAAGCCGATCCTCGATCAGCTCTGCCGCCGCGTCGAGCACGTCGGTCCCGTCGGCAGCGGCGCCCGCATGAAGCTCGCGATCAACCTGCCGCTGCTCGTCTACTGGCAGGCGCTCGGCGAGGCGCTGCTCATCATCAAGTCGCTGAATCTCGACCCCGCGCGTGTCATCGACATCCTCGCGGACACCTCCGGCGGTCCGAACGTTCTCAAGGCGCGCGGTCCCGCCATCGCGGCGGCGTTGCAGGGCAAGGAAATCACGCCCGTGACGTTCGACGTCGATTCGATACGGAAAGACCTGCGGACGATGATCGAGGAGGGCCGCGCACTCGGCGCCTCGTTACCGGCGACGGAGTGCGCGCTGTCGTGCTTCGACGAGGCGTCGAAGGACGGGCTCGGTCCTAAAGACGCCTCGACACTGCCGGCGCGTTTTGCGCGCTAGCCCGCGACCGCCGCTTCCCGGGCGTTCGCCGACACGAACCGACCGAGCCAGCGTCCGCGCGCGATGAGATTCTCCTGCCAGGCCTGCTCGATCTCCGGGACGGTGGACGCTTTGACAGCCGGTGCTGCGATCAGTGCATCGCGCCAGGCGGCGAGTAACGGATAACGCTCGATGATTCCGAGCGGCCGCAGGCGGTCCATGAATGTATAGCGTTGCAGGAACGGCGCGTATGCGGCGTCGACGAGGGAGAACTTCGGCCCATTGAAATACGGGCCGGCGTTGCCGCGCTTGCCGAGCGCTTCCTCGAGCTTGGCGAACGGCTCCGCCATTTTCGCGGCGCGGCTGGTGAACTCTTCTTCGGAATCCGAGTACGCGGCGTTGGAAATCGCGCTCGCGAATGTCGGCACGTAGTCGGTCCATGCACGGTTGTTCGCGCGCTGGATGGCGTCTTCCGGATGGAGCCGCGGCGCCGTCGTTTCGTCCAGGTATTCCGCAATCGCGTTGGATTCGAACAACGCGTGCTTGCCGTCGATCTGCAGCACGGGGACTTTGGAGTGCGGCGAGATTGCCCGGAACCACTCGGGGCGATTGTCCCGGTCGATATAGGTGATCTCGTAGGGCACCTGCTTTTCGCGCAGCACTATCGCCGCACGCTGTACCCAGGGGCAGGTCTTGAAGCTGCAGAGCATGTACTTGGACGTCATCGAAGTCTTCCCTTCAGCACGGATGGTTTGAGGTCCGGCCGGCGCGATGCCGATGCGGATGGCGGATGCTGGCACACGCTGCAGCGCGGCTGCAACCGCGTGGCGCATTCGGGCGACCAGTCCTGCGATGTTGCAAAGTGCCAAAAATCGCCTGGCTGAACCCCCGGGCGGGGACGAGCGATCGGCATAACGCTTGCTGTCCTGTAGTGGCTTCGCTTTTTCGTGGAGGGACGTTATGAGTCTCATGAGGCTGCTGGCTGTCGTACTGAGCTTTTTCGTGCTGAGTGCGTGTGTTACCAGGCAAGTGGAGAGGGAAACCGTTGTCGAACGTCCGAAAGTCCAGGTCGTGCCGGGACCGCAAGGGCCTCCCGGGCCGCCCGGACCGCAAGGCGCAACCGGGCCTGCTGGCGATACGACCATAGTCATCCCTCGGCCGTAACGCGACGGGGCAGGGGCGTCGGCCACGCGCCGGGGCCCTCTCCGTTTTCCGCTGGCTTGTCCTAGCGCGCATCCGGGGTGCCGCGTACGAGCCACGCGCGGCTTCCCTGACCCTCTCTGAAGCTGCTGTTGACGACGGCGATTGTCCCGCCGGCGTTCACCGCGAGCTTGCGCATGAGCAAGCCTTGCTGACTGCCGTTCGTTCCGCCGGCAGAGTCGCTACTCCCCGGAACGAGCTGAGGTGGCGCGAATGTCTGGCCGGCGTCGCGTGAACACGTGAACGCGAGCCCTCGCGGCGCTCCGCGCCCTCGGGGAAACATCTCCCAAACGCGGCATACAGCGTGCCATCGCGGCCGATCGCGAGATCGAGGCTGCCGTTGTGCCAGACATCCCTGTTGATCCGGCCTTTGCCGTCGCCGCCCTCGGAGTTGGAGAGATTCAGGCTCGCGGCCGTGGATCGCGTATACGTCTTGCTTGGCTGCAGCGCCAAGGATCAGCGCGAATACGGCGAGCAGGCGCTTAATGCGTTCGTTAGTGTGGCTGTCCGCCTTTTGAGCATAATGCGCGTCATGGAGTTCACCGAGCTCGCGATTCTGCTTTTCCTGGTGAGCGATCCGTTCGGGAATCTGCCGCTCGTGCTCGCAACGCTGCGGAGCTTGCCCGACCGTGGGTACCGGCGCGCGGTCATCAGGGAAACCGGTGCTGCGTTTCTACTCCTGGCGATTTTCGCGTGGCTCGGTCAGGCGGTATTGCAGCGTTTCGGGATCGTCGAAGCGTCGCTGCACGTGGCCGGCGGCATCGTGCTCTTCATCATTTCGCTCCGAATGATATTCCCGGGCAGGAAAGATGCCGTCGACGAAGGCTATCAGGAGGATCCCTGGTTCGTCCCCATTGCGGTGCCGGCAATCGCAGGCCCTGCCGCGATCACGACCGTCATCCTGCTCAAGACGCAAAGCAACGTCACGCTGAACGCGGTACTCGGTGCGCTCGCTTTCGTGTTCGTGCTGTCGCTCCTTATATTCGTTTTCGGGCGGCGCGTCGCAAAGTGGCTCAAACCGACCGGCATGAAGGCGCTGGAACGCCTTATGGGAATGCTGCTCTGCCTGCTCGCGGTCAACATGACGCTCTTCGGTATCAGGCTGTACTTCGGTCAGCCGGCAGCGTGAGCTTTATGAGCGCGTCGGCACGCTCCTGCCGTTCGAGATCGCGGCACGTTGCGATCATGCGTTCGAACTGCGCCGCGGAAATGGGAAGCGCGGGCACGACATCCCCGATACGGCGCGCTTCCTCTTCGAAATCCCAGATGAATTCGCGCCCGGTGCCCTGCCGGGTGTAGCTGCGGCCATCCTTCATATGGATCGTGATGCGCGGCGCGAAGAGCAGCATCGTGTGCGAGGGTGTGATCGTCACCCGCTTCATGAGATCGAGCACTTCCGCCGGATCGTTCCAGGTAGCGGGGTCGCTGCCCCAGCCGCGAATCACCGGAAAACCGCGTTTCACCACTCCGTAGGCGGTGTGATAGGCGGTGCTGCCCGGCTTTGCTGACAGATCCTCCCGGCGGCTCGGAAAAGCGGGGCTCGGATACTGGGTCTCGAGCCAGTTCACCACGGCCTCCACACGATCCACGTCTTCAGGACGGATGTCGTGCTCTGCACACAGCTTCGCGGTCACTTCGATGTGCGCGATGTTGTAGCCTGAGGTTGAGTAGATGCGATAAAGCGTCTCGAGAAAGATCCAGTCCGTGCCGAGACCTTTCGTGATCCGATCGAGGCCCGCTCGGTTTTCGCCCACGAAGCTGTACGTGAGCTCGCCTTTGTTGTTGCCGGCATATGCGTGATAGAAACCTGCGTCGCCTTCGAGCACCGTTTCGCCGCCGAGATGGCCTTGCTGCGCCATCGCAACCGCGAGCATCGCGTTACGCACCGCGGCGCCTTCGCGCACGGCACGGCCGCCGCTGCGAGGCGCTTCGAGGTTACCGGCGGCGAGACCCGCGCAGGCGGCAATCGTGCTGTTCACCTGGTCTTCGTTGAGCTTGAGGATTTTCGCTGCCGCGACGGCGGGTCCGAATATTCCAAAAACGGGGCCCGCATGAAACCCGCGCGACATGACGGTCGGAATGAAATCGGCTGCGAGGCGCTCCATGACTTCGTAACCCGCCGCGACACCGACCAGAAAGTCCTTGCCTGAAGCACCGGCTGTTTCAGCCGCCACGAACGCACCCGGCAGAATGCTCGTGCCCGGATGCGTGAGCATGCGAAACGTATCCCACTTGCCGCCCGCGGTCGCCATTTCCGAATTCGCGAATGCGGCGCCGCCTCGGGTCACTTTCGTCCCGTGCACCATGATCGTCGCGCCGTTTGGCACACCAGCTTCTTCGTCGGCGATGAGCTTGACGGCCTGTTTCCCAGGACCTGCCCGAGAGCCGATCAGCACCGATGCGAGGCAATGGAGCGTCACGCCTTTGGCGCGATCGACGACAGCAGCGGGGAGATCCTCGTAGCGGAGCTTCACGACCCACTGCGCGAGCTCGCGGCTGATCGATGGCATGTATTCGTTCTCCTTGGTTGTAACCGACGCGTTGTGCCGGATGTCAGTTGGTCATCCTTCGACTCCACTTCATCGCACTCGGCACGAACGGAGTAGAAGCACTCTATCGCCAAGTACAATCGCGGCATGACTATCTACCTTATCATTCTCCTCGCCTTTCTCACGCACGTCGGTTTCGCCGGCAGCCGCCTGGCGGTGCCGCTATTCGCGGTCGATCAAGGCGGAACCCCGTTCGTCGTCGGCACCGCCGTCGCGCTCTATGCAGTTTTCCCCGCCATACTCGCGCTGCCGGCTGGACGCATGACCGATCGCCTCGGTTTCAAGATGCCGCTGCTTTTCGGCACCGGCGGTGTGTTCGTCGGGCTGGTCTTGCCACTCGCCTGGCCGGCGATGCCCACGATCTACATGACCGCTTCGCTGCTCGGGCTCGCTTTCATGGCGCTCCAGCTTGCGACGCAAACTCTCGCGGGCGCGATTGCCGCTCCGGCCGAGCGCGCGCGTAACTTCAGTCTGCTGAGCCTGGGCTTCGCGCTG
Source organism: Burkholderiales bacterium (assembly GCA_035650035.1). Taxonomy (GTDB): domain Bacteria; phylum Pseudomonadota; class Gammaproteobacteria; order Burkholderiales; family SG8-41; genus JAQGMV01. The sequence goes on from DASRIK010000596.1 coordinate 4,822, forward strand.
GCAAACTTCAGTGGTCCGCTGCTCACCGGCTTCCTCATCGATCAGATCGGATACCGTTGGACGTTCGGTGCCCTGGCGCTGCCTCTCGTGCCCGCGATCTTCGTGTCCGCAATGGGTCACCGCTGGATACCGCACGTGCATTCCAAAGCCGAACGCGTGCGCGGCGGCATGTTCGATCTGCTGAAGATCAGGGCGCTCCGCAACACGCTGATCGCGAGCGGCATCGTCTCGGGCGCGTGGGATGTCTACCAGTTTTTCATGCCGGTGTACGGCCGACACCTCAATCTTTCCGCAACGGCCATCGGCGCGGTGATGAGCGCGTTCGCGATCTCGATCATTCTCGTGCGGATCGTATTGCCTTACGTGGTGCGACGGTCGGGAGAAGTGCAGCTGCTCACGTACGCGATGTTCGTTGCGGCCGCAGCATTCTGTCTCTTCCCGCTGTTCGAAAGCGCCTGGATGCTTGCCGCCGTGTCGTTTCTGCTGGGGCTCGCCTGCGGCTGCGGTCAGCCGCTCTCGATGACGCTCGTGTTCAACGCCTCGCCGAAGGAACGCGCAGGGGAGGCGACCGGCATGCGAATCACCGTGAATCAGATCACCCATTTCGCGATCCCGCTTCTGTTCGGCGTTGTCGGGTCCGTCGCCGGCTTTGCCGCCGTGTTCCTGGCGAACGCAGGCGGCCTTGTGCTGGGCGGATACCTGAGCTGGCGCAATCACACCAAACAGTTAGCCACACCGGACAAACAACCGTCGGTGTGAATGTGCATATGACACAAATGCGTCGCGCCATCCGGCGCTTCGGTCGCCCGGGTGTTTCTCCAGAATGACTTCATCGGCGAGCGGTATCCGCGGGCCGGCAGTCAAGTCAACGGAGGCTACCTATGAAGCGATTCGGCACTCTATGCGGGCAGAACGGCGGAACGGACAAAGAGGAAATCCGGGCGAAACGTCTGGTCACGTTCATGGGCCTCATCGGCCCGATGATGCTGGTAGGGCTCCTCCTCTGGATCGTGCACTGGGACGCCAGCACGAGCACGCAGACCGCCCGCCAGGAGTATTTCCCCTCGCATTACGTGAACGCCGCGACCGCCGTCGAGGACCACGTCCAGGCGTTCTGACGCACACCTAAGCTCGCGGTGTAGCCCTGCGTTCTGTCAACAGCGGGACGATGCGGCGCACCGCGAGCTCCGCTTTCGCGCGTAAGGCTATGTCGTCATTGTTCGCGACTGGGTGCTCGATCACGGCGAACGGGTATCCGGGTATGCCGTTCACTTGAGCGACGGCCTGGGCCGTGCGCTCGAAGCGGTCGGTCATGATCGCGACCGCAGGTATGCCCAGCCTTTCAGCTTCGATGGCGTCGTGCAGACTGCACGACGAGCAGCTCCCTCAGTCCCCGATTGCCGACACGAGTGCATCCGCCGCGCTCATCTCCGCAAGCATCTCGCGCGTGACGGGCCGGCTGGCATCGGGCTTGCGGCGCCGGATGAACTCACGCACGCCGTATTCGGACGCAAGTATTTCCGCGACGAAATCGTAGAAGCGCCCCGTGCCAATCTTGGCGTTGTCGAGCAGAGCGACGACTGCACCATCGAGCGTCGGCAGGGCCGCCGCAAGCTGGACGGCGCCGCCTTCGGGCTCGACACGAGGATCGAGGACCTTGATTGTCATTTGACCTCCGGTCGGGACACAAGTGATGAGAGGAAGGTGACGAAAAAAGCGACGAGAGAACGTGACGAAAACCGGTTATTCGATAGCTTGCGTGACCGCGAGCGACTTTTTGCCGTACCACGGCGGAACGATCGCGCCGAAGCCGCCCGCCGGCCCACCCGCTGCCACGACGAGCAGATCGTCCGGCGTGCGCAGCGCGCGATAGACGCGATCTTCGTCTTTGCGGCCCGCGACCGAAGCCTTACCGACGTTACGCCACTCCTTGCGCTGCACTCGTGCCGTCTCGAACACGTACTCACGGATGTTCTGCTTGCTCCACCCCGCCGTGGCGAAAATCTGCCGATGCTGCTTCGGAACCACGATCGCGTAATTACCTTCCCAGATGGAGTAAGTCAGCATGTTCGCGCGGATCGCGGCTGCATACGTGTCGAGGACCTCCTGCGGATCCTGCGTCCATTCGTTCATGACCTGATGCGGTGACTCGGCGGAGAGCACCGTTACGGCCGAGCTGCCGCGGGGCAGCCCACGCTCGACCGACAGCGGCAGCCACGGGCTGTCTTCTTCGTCTTCGGCGACACAGAACGTGAATTTGCCGGGATGACCGAGGGTCGAGCGGTCGAGCTGTCCGGGCGTGCCGCCGAGCACGTTCAGGATGAAAAGACGGACGCTGCGACCGATCGTGGCGTTGGCGCGGCTCGCGTTCGCGAGCACGTTATGCGTCGTATTCATGCCCAGGGCCATTCGCACTGGCCCGTTCACGACGATGAACGGCGCGCTGCCACCGGTGCTCGCAGTGCTGCCGTGCAGCCCGAACTGCGGCTGGCACATCGCTTTCACGATCGCGACGAC
>DASRIK010000597.1:0-4422 GCA_035650035.1 Burkholderiales bacterium
CACGTGAACGGCGTCGACGACGGTTCGATGGACCTGCACTACAACGCGGTCGTGGCGATGAACAGCTACGGACCGGGTGGAGTGCTGAACAAAATCATACAGGCAGCGGATCGCGAGTACGACGCTGTCGCGATTGGCTGCTTCCTCGATCCCGCGATGCAGGAAGCGCGCGAAATCGTGCCCATTCCGGTTTTCGGACTCGGGGAGACGTGCATGCTGATGGCGTGCATGTACGGCCACAGGTTCTCGGGCGTCGCTTTTCACTCGAAGCAGTCTCAGTACTACGACCGTAAAGCGCACGAATACGGGCTCGCATCGCGTCACATTCCATTCGGAAGTCTCGGTATCGACTTCAATCAGGTGCAGACCGCATTCACCCGGCCGGCGGAAATGCGCGACACTTTTATCGCCGAAGCGCGCCGGCTCGCCGCACAGGGCGCGGAAGTGATCCTCGCCGCTTGTGCGACGGTGAACGCGATCATCCGCAAAGAGGAAATCAGCGAAGTCGACGGCGCTCTCGTCATGGACTGCAACGCCGTCCTGCTCAAAACGACCGAGGCGATGGCCGAGCTCGCGCGCAGCGCAGGGCTGCGTGCAAGCCAGCGACTGCTGTATCAGCGGCCGGCTCCCAAGTCGCTCGCCCACTGGATGCGAACGTACGGCTTTCGCAGCTAAGGAACCTATTCCGCCTTCACGCCGGCAGTCCTGATGACGCGCGTCCAGCGCTCGTAATCTTTCTTGAGGAACGCGGCGAACTCGGCTGGCGTGTCGCCGATGATCTCCGCGCCCAGTGCGTTGAGCCGCGTCACGACCTCCGGCTTCGCAAGTGCCTTGCGCATTTCGTCGCTCAGCCGATTCACGATCGGCGTCGGTGTGCCCGCTGGCACGAGCATGCCCACCCATGGCGCGCATTGTTCGAAACCGGCAAACCCCGACTCCGCGGCAGTCGGCACGCTCGGAAAATCCGGATGACGCTTCGCCGTTCCCACGGCAAGCACTTTGAGCTTGTTCGCGGAGACGAATTCCGCAATGCCTATAATCGGGTAGACCATGAACGTGACCTGCCCGGACATCACGTCGATCAGGGCAGGCGCGTTGCCGCGGAAAGAGACGTGAGTCATTCTGACGTTGCCCATGGTCTCGAGCATGGCCCCGGCAAGGTGCGCCGAGCCACCGTGTCCCGCCGAACCGTAGGTGACTTCGGCCGGTCTGCGCTTCGCCAGCGCGATCAGCTCCCGCATGGAATTCACCGGCGTCGACGGCCGCGTGACGACCACCATCGGAAGCGACGCCGCGTTGCTTACCGGCGCGAAATCCTTGAACGGATCGTACTTGATCTTGTCCGGACTCAGGATCGCGTTCACGAGCAGCGACAGCGACGAAAAAAGTGCGGTGTAACCGTCGGGTGCGGCGCGGGCGACAAGATCGGTTGCGATGATCGCGTTCGCGCCAGTCCTGTTTTCCACGACGACGGTCTGGCCGAGCGGCGCCGTCATGTGCTGCGCGAGCACGCGGGCGATGATATCGGTGGGTCCGCCGGCGGCGAAGCCGACGACGAGACGAATCGGCTTCGCCGGATACGGCTGTCCCGAGCCGGGCGCGGCCGGTCCTGTCCCTGGTGACGTCTGGCCCGCAGCCGGCGCGCTCGTCATGACAGCGGTGCAGAGAGCGGCGGCTATAACGCACGACAGCGATTTCCTCATATCATCTCCGTCTGATCCGAACGCTTCTGCATTATCGCGGTTGCATGCGCATGCGAGAAGATCCCGCGGCGGGGAGGGCACGATGAAAGCACGGTCGGCGATCGTTCAGTGGATGGCACTGGCGGCAACTGCACTCGCCACGGCTGCAGCTGCGCAGAGCTATCCGACTAAACCGATCCGCATGGTGGTCGGATTCCCGCCGGGCGGCGGGACGGATGTCGTCGCGCGCATCATTGCTCCGCGCCTGTCGGAAAGCTTGGGTCAACCGATCGTGATCGATAATCGTCCCGGGGCAACGGGAACGGTGGCCGCGGGCATGGTCGCCAAGGCTCCGGCTGACGGCTACACGATCATGATGGGCCATGTTTCCGTGAATGCCATCGCGCCGAGCCTCTTCGCGAAGCTGCCTTACGACGTGGAGAAGGACTTCGCTCCGATCACGCTGACGGCTTCGGTCCCTCATTTCATCGTTGTGCACCCGTCGCTCCCTGTTACGTCGGTAAAGGAACTGATTGCATACGCCAGAACGCGCGACGGAAAACTGAGCTTCCCGTCGGCCGGCAACGGCAGCACGCCTCATCTCGCCGGGGAGATGTTCAAAACGATGGCTGGCGTGAACCTCCTGCATGTGCCCTACAAAGGGACCGGTCAGTCGATGCAGGACCTGCTCGGCGGCCAGCATCAGGTCGCATTCGACACGTTGCCGGCGTGCACGCCGCACGTCCGCGCGAACCGTTTACGCCCGCTCGCCGTGACGAGCGCGAAGCGGCTTGCAGAGTTCCCGGATGTTCCGACCGTCGAGCAGGCCGGCGTGGCCGGTTACCAGATGACCACGTGGTACGGAGTATTCGCGCCTGCCGGTACGCCGCGGCCGATCGTCGAGCGTCTGCACGGAGAGATCTCGAAAACGATGCAGACGCCGGACACGCGTGCGAGGCTGCTCGAAGCGGGCGCCGACGATACGGTGACCCGCTCCCCGGCGGAGTTCACGGCCATCGTGCGCGCGGACATTGTCCGCTACGCGAAAATCGTGAAGCAGGCCGGCGTGCGGATCGACTGAGCCTGCATGATCGAGAGGTTCATCGCGTACTTTCACGATTCCGGGTTCGAGTATCTCGCGCTCGATTTCGATGGGTATTCCGTCCGGCTGTCGCGCGAGCCGCTGGCGCAGGGTGCCGCCGCCAGCGACCGACAGTCGGTCGGCATCGTAGGGCCGAGTGTCGGATTCATTGCACTGGCGAACGGGCGCGAGCACTTTCCCCGTGCGGGCGTGGCTGTGGTCGCCGGCGAGCCGCTTTTCACGCTGCGCAGGTTCAAGAGCACGATGGACGTCCAAGCCCCGGCGGCGGGCATCCTCCGTTCGGTGCTCGTGGAGGAGGGGAGCTTCGTGGAATACGGCCAGACTCTCGCGATCCTAAGCACGATGTAGCCGTGCGAGGACACACAAGCATGGAATGGACAGAAAAACAGATACTCGAAATGCTGAAGTTCATCGAGGCCTCCGATTACGATGAAGTGAAGCTGGAGGCCCATAACTTTCGCCTGCACGTGCGCAAGAGCGGCGCGCCTGCGTCAGGCTTGCATGCCGAGGTGCCTCCCGCTCTCGCGGCGACACACAATGCTCAATTGCGACGCGAGGATGAGGAGATCGCAAGTGCCGGAGCGCCCGATACATCAGACTCCGGTGGTGTCCCCGCCGGGATGATCGCCATACGGGCGCCCATAATGGGCACCTTCTATCGCGCTCCGGCACCTCATCTGGCGCCGTTCGTCGAAATCGGCACGCGAGTGAAGCCGGACGACACGGTCTGCCTGATCGAAGTCATGAAACTCTTCAACACGATCAAGGCGGGCATAACGGGGACGGTCGTGAAGATCGTTGCGGGCAATGGCGCAACGGTAAAGAAAGACGAGCTCCTCATCGTGATCGAGCCATGAGATGAAGCGAGTTCTCATCGCGAACCGGGGCGAAATCGCAGCGCGCATCGCACGCGCGTGCCAGAAGCTCGATGTCGAAGCCGTGCTTGCATGCGCCGATTCCGACGACAACGCCGCACTGGCGAGCATGGTGGATCGTGTCGTGCGCGTGGGTGCTGCGCCTGCCACGCAGAGCTACCTCGATCAGGACGCGGTCATTACCGCGGCCATCGGCACCGGCTGCGACGCAATCCATCCAGGATATGGTTTTCTTTCCGAACGGGCGTCGTTTCGGCGGCTTTGCGACGAAGCCGGCGTTACTTTCATCGGACCGGACGCGCAGGCGATGGCCACGATGGGCGACAAGCTCGCCGCGCTCAAGCTCGCAAGAAGCCATGATGTTCCGACGATCCCCGGCTGCGAGCGGCTCGATACCGGCCGAGACGCAGCCCGTGAAGCCGCGCGCGTCGGTTTGCCTGTGATCCTCAAAGCGAGCGCCGGCGGCGGCGGCCGGGGTATGCGTGTCGTCCGCGAGCTACCGGAGATGGAGAGCGCATTCGACGCCGCGTCCGCGGAGGCGCGCGCAGCGTTCGGGGACGGAACGCTGTTCATGGAGAAGTACATCGAGCGCGCTCGCCACATCGAAGTGCAGATCTTTGGTGATGCGCGTGGAAACGTCGTTCACCTCGGCGAGCGGGACTGCTCGGTTCAGCGCAGACACCAGAAACTCATCGAGGAGTCGCCGTCGCCTGTTGCCGATGAAGCTCTTCGCTCAGCACTGGCCGCTGCGGCCGTGCGGCTT
>DASRIK010000598.1:0-3899 GCA_035650035.1 Burkholderiales bacterium
TTCGAAGCGTTGAAGCCCGGGATCCGCGAGAACGAAGTGGTCGCGATGGCGACGAAGCGCCTCTACGAGATGGGATCGGATTGCGTGGAGGCGATCAACGCGATCGCGGGCGAGCGCTGCAGCCCGCATCCGCACAACTTCACCGATCGCCTGATCCGCCCGGGTGACCAGGCGTATTTCGACATCATCCAGTCGTACATGGGCTATCGCACGTGCTACTACCGCACGTTCACGGTCGGCTCCGCGACGAAGCCGCAGATCGATGCGTACAAGAAAGCGCGTAAATGGATGGACGACGCGATCGCGATGCTGAAACCCGGCGTCTCCACGGACGATGTGGCCAAGGCATTTCCGAAAAGCACCGAGATCGGCTTCGAAACCGAGATGGCCGCATTCGGGCTCAACTTCTGCCACGGGCTCGGCCTCGGCCTCCACGAGCGGCCGCTTATTTCGCGGCTGAACTCGTTCAAGGATCCGTACGAGCTCAAGGCCGGAATGGTGTTCGCGGTGGAAACGTTCTGTCCAGCGACGGATGGTGTATCGGCCGCGCGCATCGAAGAAGAAGTCGTGCTCACGCCGAATGGCGCGAAGGTGATCACGCTCTTTCCGGCGCAGGAGCTGCCGATTGCGAACAAGTATTAGCGTAAACGAGTGAACAAGCGAACGAGTGAACGGGTAACCCCCGCCCTGACAGGACCGACAGTGGACACATCTGTAAAACGTAAGAAGAGCGCCGAGCCGGAAATCGACATCGGCCGCGAAACACGACTCGAGCTCTATCGGCAGCAGCTCGAGCTGCGCTACTGCGAGAAGCGCGCGTACGATCTGTTCCTTCAGAACCTCATCAAAGGTACGAGCCACTTGTCGCTCGGACAGGAAGCCATCGCCGCGGGCTTCGGCGTTGCGATGCGGCCCGACGACTGGACCTTCTGCACGTATCGCGGGCACGCGCACACGCTCGCGCGCGGCGCCTCCATGGAAGGCGTGCTGGGCGAGCTCATGGGGCGCGAGTGTGGACTGCTTGGCGGCAAAGGCGGGTCGATGCACCTCACGGACGTGGAACATGGCGCGATGGGCTCCTACGCGATCATCGGTGCACACCTCCCGGTCGCGGCGGGTGCCGCCTGGAGCGCGCAATACCGCGGCACCGAGCAGGTCGCGGTGTGTTTCTTCGGCGACGGCACCACGAACATCGGCGCGTTCCACGAAGCGCTGAATTTTTCGGTCGTGTGGAAACTCCCCGTGGTCTTCGTGTGCGAGAACAATCTCTACATGGAGTACACCCCCATACACACCGTGACCGCCGTCGAGCACCCGGCAGCGGATCGCGCCGGCGCTTACGGTCTCGAAAAGGTCGTGGTCGACGGCAACGATGCGGACGAGGTTTACAAGACGGCCACTAAATACATCACGCGCGCGCGCCGGGGCGGCGGCCCCGCGCTGATCGAGGCGATGACTTATCGTCACAGCGGACACTCGCGCGCCGACCCGGCGAAATACAGGCCCGAAGGCGAGCTCGAAAAATGGCTCGAACGCGATCCGATCAATTTCTACCGGAATCGGCTCCTCAAGCTCGGGATCGCCGAGGCGACGCTCAAGGACATGGAGGCGAGCGCGATGGCGAAGGTCGATAAAGCGACCGAGACCGCCAAAGCGTCTCCGGTGCCGTCGCTCGATGCAATCGAAAAGAATGTCTGGGCCGATGGAGGTGCTGCATGGCGGAACTGACGTATCGGGACGCCGTTGCGGCGGGCATCGCGCAGGAGATGGCGCGCGACGAAAGCGTCGTGTTTCTCGGCGAAGACGTCGCGGCGGCCGGCGGCGTATTCAAGGCGACCGTCGGCCTGCTGGAACAATTCGGGCCGAAGCGCGTTCGCGATTGCCCGATCTCCGAGCAGGCGATCCTCGGCGCTGCAATGGGCGCGGCGATGACGGGACTCAAGCCGATCGCCGAGATCATGTTTTCCGATTTTCTCGCGGTGTGCTGGGACATCGTCGCGAATGAAATCGCCAAAACGCGCTACATGACCAACGGCCAGATTGCGCTGCCGCTCGTCATCCGAACCGCGAACGGCGCGGGCTCACGTTTTGGCGCGCAACATTCGCAGTCGGTCGAGAACTGGGCGATGGCGGTGCCCGGCATCAAGGTGGTCGCGCCGGCTTTCCCGGCGGACGTCAAAGGGCTGCTGGCTGCTGCGGTACGGGACCCGGATCCGGTGCTGTTTTTCGAGCAGAAATCGCTCTATCCGATGAAAGGCGAAGTGCCGGACGGCGAGCACGTCGACGAGCTCGGAAAAGCGCGCGTACTGCGTCAAGGCAAGGACTGTACGATCGTCGCGCTCGCGGCGATGGTTCACCGGTCGCTCGACGCCGCGGAGATCCTCGAGAAAGAGCACGGCATTTCGTGCACGGTCGTCGACGTGCGATCGCTCGTGCCGCTCGATACGCGGACCATACTTTCGGAGATCGCCAAAACCGGACGCCTGGTGACGGTCGAGGAAAATCCGCGGCTGTGCGGCTGGGGCGCCGAGATCGCATCGATCGCCGCCGATGAGTGCTTCTGGGACCTCGACGGTCCGATCCTGCGCATCACGACACCGCACCTTCCGCTGCCCTCGGCGGACCAGCTCGAGGATGCGACGGTGCCTTCGGTGGAGCGGATCGTGCGAGAGCTCAGCGAGAAAATCGATTAGAGCATTGACCGCAAAATACGCGGAGGACACACGATGTCGCGCATTGCACAAGCGTTGCACGTAGGCTGCACTTTTCTCGCGCTCGCTGCGTCGGCGCTACTGCTCTCGTTCGTGCCGGCCGCCTGGAGTGCCGAGCCGCCGGACCTCGTCATCTTCAACGCCAAAGTCGTCACGGTCGACGATCGCTTCAGCATTGCGCAGGCGCTCGCGATCAAAGGACCGCGCATCGTCGCGGTCGGCAGCTCGGCGGCGATCGGCAAGCTCGCGGGTCCGAACACGAAGACCATCGATGCACGCGGACGCACCGTGATTCCAGGCCTCATCGACAATCACGCGCATTTCGTGCGCGTCGCCGAGAAATGGCACTCGGAGATGCGGCTCGACGGCGTCAGCACGCGCGCCGAAGCGATCACGATGCTTCAGGACCGCGTGCGCGCGGCAAAGCCGGGCGAGTGGATCGTGGCGCTGGGCGGCTGGTCCGAAGAGCAGTTCACCGACGATCCGCGCGGGTTCCCGCTCGCCGAGCTCGATAAGCTCGCGCCCGCAAACCCGGTCGCGCTGCAGGCTGTCTACCGGCACACGTACTTGAACACCGCCGCGCTCAAATCCGCAGGCATCGATGAGAAGACGCCCAATCCGCCGGGCGGGACCATCGAAAAAGATGCGAGTGGCAAGCCGACCGGATTGGTGACCGGCGCGGGCGGTGTGGCGTTCGTAGCCGCGAAAGTGCCGCTCGCCGAGAAACAGCAATGGCTGCAGAACGCGCGCAACGTCGTCCAGTTTCTGAACTCCGTCGGCATGACGACATGGATGGACGCGGGCGGCCGAGGCATGAGCAGCGCGCATTACGAGCCCTACCGCCAGCTCGCGGAAAACGGTGAGCTCAACATCCGCGTTTTCTGGCAGATCGTGCGGCAGCCGAGCACGCCGAAACACGTGGACGCCGTGCTTGCCGAAATCCCCACGTTCAAGCCGTTCCAGGGCACGGATTACTTCGACAACGTGGGCTACGGTGAATCGGTCTACAACCCGATCAATACGCAGCTTCTGAACCCGAAAGCGAATACGCGCCCCGAGGACATGGCGCAGTGGGGCCGCATCACACGCGCGCTTGCCCAGCAGGGTATCTACGTCAATTCACACGTCGAGATGGAGCCCGCGATCGACGCGTTCCTGACGCTCTATGAAGAGATCAATCGCGAGAAG
>DASRIK010000599.1:0-2837 GCA_035650035.1 Burkholderiales bacterium
TAACGCCGGTTTACGGATGCGGTCCAAAACGGCTTCACGCTGAAATTGGTGCTAATCGCGTCGCGACAATTGTACGGGTCCAGCGCTTAAGCGTGGCCCGATCGTTGATTATCGCTAAAATAGTGCATGCGCCGAATGTTAGCCCTTCATCCCGATTCGCGTTGCATGGCGGTGACACGCATCGACGTGGAAGTCGTCCGCTCCGGCGCCCGGCACCTTACGCTGCGCTATACCGTGACGGGAAAGATCAAGGATGTGCGGCTGCCACAAGTGATGGACTCCAAGCGCGCCGATGACCTCTGGCGGCACAGCTGCTTCGAGGCGTTCATCCGGGCGGCTCACGGCGACGCTTACTATGAGCTCAACTTCGCGCCCTCGACACAATGGGCCGCGTACGAATTCAGCGGATATCGCAGCGGGATGTGCGCGGCGAGCGAAGTTGACGCGCCGTTCATCGAGGTGCACTCGCGGGGTGATGTCTACACATTGCAGGCCGCGCTGGATTTGGACCGGTTACGGCACTTGCCGAAGGACGCGGCCTTGAAGCTCGGTCTTTCCGCCGTGATCGAAGAAACGGACGGCACCATCTCGTACTGGACGTTGGCGCATCCACCCGGACGAGCGGATTTTCATCATTCCGATTGCTTTGCGCTGGAACTTGCGAGAGCGTAACGGTCATGAAATTCGGCATAGACCGGCTCGTTACCGAACCCGCTCTGCGTGCGCCGCTCAAGGGCCGGCGTGTTGCTCTGCTCGCGCATCCCGCCTCGGTCACGCGCGACCTCACGCACTCGCTCGATGCGCTCGGCGCGTGCAGCGACGTGAAGCTCACCGCGGCCTTCGGTCCGCAGCACGGCCTGCGCGGCGACAAGCAGGACAACATGATCGAATCGCCGGACTTCCGCGATCCGGTGCATCATATTCCGGTCTTCAGCCTGTATGGCGCGGTGCGGAAACCCACAGACGCGTCGATGGACACGTTCGACGTGATGCTCGTCGACCTGCAGGATCTGGGCTGCCGCATCTACACGTTCATCACGACGCTACGGAATTGCCTGGAGATGGCGGCGAAGCACAAGAAAGCCGTGTGGGTGCTGGATCGGCCCAATCCCGTCGGCCGGCCGGTCGAAGGCCTCACGCTTCGGAGCGGCTGGGAGAGCTTTGTGGGCGCGGGCCCGATGCCGATGCGCCACGGGCTCACGATCGGCGAGCTCGGCCAATGGTTCGTCAAGATCTTCAAGCTCGATGTCGAGTATCGCATCATCGAGATGGAGGGCTGGCGGCCCGATGAGGGACCCGGTTTCGGCTGGGAGCTCGGCGAACGCAACTGGGTCAATCCCAGTCCCAACGCACCGAATTTGTCGATGGCACGCGCCTATCCGGGCACGGTGATGGTCGAAGGCACGACGCTGTCCGAGGGGCGCGGCACGACGCGCCCGCTGGAATTGTTCGGCGCGCCCGACATCGATGCGCGGCGCCTGATCGAAGAGATGCACTCGCTGATGCCGCAATGGCTCAAGGGGTGCGCGTTGCGCGACTTCTGGTTCGAGCCGACATTCCACAAGCACGTCGGCAAGCTCTGCAATGGCGTGCAGGTGCATACCGAAGGTCCCGGCTACGATCACCATGCGTTCAAGCCGTGGCGCATCCAGGCGCTCGCGTTCAAGACGATTCGGCGTCTCTATCCCGATTATCCGATCTGGCGCGATTTTCCCTACGAGTATGAAAGCGGCCGGCTCGCCATCAATGTCATCAACGGCAGCCCGTTGCTGAAAGAGTGGGTCGACGATAACGCGGCGACACCGCAAGACCTGGATGCGCTCACAACGGCCGACGAACAGGCGTGGCTCGCCGAGCGCCGGCCGTATCTGCGCTACTGATTCAGAAATCGGGCGTGTTGTCCTGTGGCACGGCCGTGTTCATGCCCGGCCAATACTCGACGATGTTCTCCGCGCAGACCTGTTCAGACCACTCAAGCATGCTGCGGCGGTAGGTGGCGCGGGCTGTCCAGGGCGTGGTGAAGTATTTGGGATCCTCCACGGTGAATTCCACCTGGAGCGCCTTCGGGTAGTTGGGATCGAGGGGCACGGCACCCGGCGGCCCGCCGACGCGGCCTGCGCGCAGCTCGTGCCGTTCCATCTCGGCTTTGGCGTGGGTGGCTTCGATCAAGCGATAGCGCTCCACCAGATGCATGCCCTCGCTGAACGGGGTGCCGTAGCGGTCGACCATGGAGACGGGTAACACCTTCACGCCGACGGTGTCGACGACGAGCGTATCGCCTTCGTACCAGCCGATCGCATCGCCCATCGGCGTCGGCGTGACCTTCTCAGGATGCTTTGAGTTCATGCGGATGTGACGAATCTGGTCGTCCTGCTGGAAGAGCATGACGATCTCGTCCTTGGTCTGAACCAGCTCGAGGCCGATCTGGATCGAGAACGCGTAAGGCGGCTGGTACGGCCCGCATTGATTGGACGGATCGGGGAAGATCAATCCGGCTTTCGAAACCTCGCTGATCTTCTTGACGATCTCCGCGGCTTCCGGCTTGAGGATCGGGTTGTCATAGTTGCCGATAAGAGGAATCGGATCACCTCCGAGAAGGGGATGCGCGGTGTCGCCATCCTTTCGCAGCATGTTCGTCATCGGCGCCGGGCCGGACGGCATATGCTCGTGATCGAACGCGTTACGCGCCCAGCGGCCCGAGAAATCGGGGACGGCGGTACCCGTCGCGCCCAGCGACAGACCGGCAGTGACCGCCGTCCCGACGATGACCGCAACCGTTGTGAGAAGTGATTTTGGACTCGTATGCACCGAAGCAGGCCTCCCCTTGCGCTGAATAC
>DASRIK010000600.1:0-8260 GCA_035650035.1 Burkholderiales bacterium
CAGACCCGCGCCTCATCGGGCGCGGTCCCGGCGGGACCCGCGGCAGCGCCTATTCCGCTGCCGTGCTCGCAGAGGCCGTTTGCGGCGTGGCGTCTTGCTGCACGCCCAGGGTCGGACTGACAATCGCCAACGTGATGAGCACGACGATACCGACCGCGCACTTCAAAAGGACGTTATGCGCGCCATCGAGCTCTTTGTGCATTTCGCGCCGCAGTTGGGCTGCTTCGTATTCGGATACCATGGTCGCTCTCCTTGCCGAGTCGCGTGTCAGAACGTCGGGATGTCCTCGCGGGATTCCGCAGCATCCATGACGAACTGCGCGGGGAAGTATTCGAAAGGTGATACGCTGACGCTGTCGGGCGCTGCTTCGGCCGGAGATACTGCGTCGGCGTGTGTTGAAGCGGCCCATGGCAGGCCGAACATCACGACGATGACGGCAACGACTGGACCGAAAACACGGATGCTCTTGTTCATTGTGACCTCCATCGGTTGTCGGCGGCGGTGGCCAGCCGGTGTAGACCATTCTGCTGATCCGCCCCGCCTTTTTCGCCGGAACGTGACGCACCCGGAATGCGTCAAATGCACGCTTTTCGGGGCTCTCGCGCGGGGGATCGTCCTCGCCGTTTTGCTATCCGTCGGGGTTGCTGCCCACGCCGATCCGTACGAGTTCGAAGACACGGCAGTGCGCGATCCGGACTACGCCGCGGGCAGGCAGGCGATCCAGAAGAAGGACTGGAAAGAGGCGGTGAAGCGCTTCCACCAGACGGCTTTGCGGGAGCCCGACAACGCCGATGTTCAGAATTTCCTCGGCTATGCCTATCGCAACCTCAGGCAGCTCGATCTCGCGTTCAAGCACTACAAGCGCGCGATTCAGCTCAACCCGCGACATCGCGGCGCGCACGAATACATCGGCGAGGCTTACCTCATGGTGAACGACCTGCCGAATGCCGAAAAGCATCTTGCCGCGCTGCGCGAGATCTGCCTCCTGCCGTGCGAAGAGCTGGCGGACCTCGAAAAGGCGATCGCGAAATATCGCGCCAAGCCCGGCTCGTGACCGCTTTTCGCGCGCTATTCCTTGCGTCCCTGCTGACCGTCGCTGTGGCGGGGGTGAACCTGAAGTTCTAAGGCCCGGTTTTCCGCAGGCGTCCACGTGTTCGCGCCGCGCGTGCGATCATACGATCCTGCCGTACCCGCGGTATCGCCCGTGAATCGTTTCCGCAGAAGACTTCTGACAGGATTGGGGGCTGCCGCCATCGCAGCGGGTGGTGGATGGGCTTTCTGGCGGCACCTTCCCGGCTCCGCCGACGAGCCGCACGTCGTCCTGCGTCTTCCGCCCGATCCGCTCTTTCCGAACGCGCTCCGGCTGCCGGGCGAAGAAGGGCTGTTCGGGCTGCTCGACGTCGAGCGCTCGTTCACCATTGTGAGCACGCGCGTGCAACAGGAGATCGTCCGAGGCAAACCCGCATCGATGCTGGCTTATGCCGTGGAACAGGGAGGCGGACGTACGCTCCTCAACCCCGTGCTGCGCGTCGAAGCCGGAACCACGGTACGCGTGCGCTACTGGAATGCGCTCGACGAGACGAGCATCGTGCATTGGCACGGTCTCGCGGTGGATACGAACAACGACGGCCATCCGCATTACGCGGTGGGATCCGGGGAAACTTACGATTACCAGTTCAAGGTGTCGAACCGCGCCGGGACGTACTGGTATCACCCGCATCCGCATCATCTCGCAGGCAAACAGATGTATCTCGGCCTTGCCGGCCTCCTCCTGGTCGAGGACCGCGAGGAAATCGCATTGCAGCGCGCGCTCGCGCTCGACCTCGGCGACGCCGACGTGCCGCTTCTACTCCAGGACAAGAACCTGTCCGACGACGGCAGCTTCCGCTACGAGCTCGGCGCGCAAGATCGCTTCGTCGGCTATTGCGGCGATCGCGTGCTCGTCAATCTCACGCCCTCGCCGTGTCTCGACTGCGCGACACGCCTCTATCGCTTCCGGCTGGTGAACGGTTCCAGCGCTCGCATTTACCGCCTCGCTTTCATGCATGGGGAGGAAGCGCTCGAGTTCCATGTGATCGGCGCGGACGGGGGTTTGCTCGCGCGCCCGGTGCCTGCGCGCGAATTGTTTCTGTCGCCCAGCGAACGCGCCGACGTGCTGCTCGACCTGAGCGCCGCAGCGCCTGGCGATCGCATCATGCTCGCGAGCCTGCCGTTCGATGCAATGCACTTCACCGGCAGCGCGCATGCAAGCGAGGGCAACGGAGCCATCAACGGCGCGCCGCTCGATCTCATGCTGATGCGCATAACGCGAAACATTCGGTACGAGGCACGCGTCCCCGATGTGCTCTCCGTGGTCGAACCCGCGGATGGCCAGTCCGCGCAGCGCCGCCGCTTCGCGTTCGATCACGTGAAAGGACTCTGGCGCATCAATGGCCAGAGCTATCGCATGACGGACACCGCGTTCTCGGTAAAGCGCGGCGCTCGCGAGATCTGGGAATTCCGCAACGACCCACCTGCGATGCCGCATCCGATCCACATCCACGGCATCCAGTATCGCGTGCTGGATCGTAAGAACAGTCCCGCGCAGACACGCCACCTCGCGCTGGACGAACGAGGGTTGCCCGCGACGGAGCTTGCCTGGAAAGACACCGTGCTCCTATGGCCGGGCGAAACAGTGAGGCTCCTCGTCGATTTTTCTCACCCGTTTCCCGGCGACCAGATCTACATGCTCCAGTGTCACAACCTGGAACACGAAACGCACGGAATGATGGTGAATTTCCGCATCGAAGCCTGAAATGCTTCGCGCGAGGCGACGGTTTCTCACGCGGGCGGGCGTGCTTGCCGGCGGCATCGTGACGGGCGCGACGCTCTCCGCGCTGGCGGCGCACGCGGCTTACGCCGGTGAAAAGGACGACGCCGCCACCGCGGAATCGCGCCGAGCCCGCGGAACGGACTATGGCGAGCTGCAGCGCACGCCCGACATCGACGGCAGAGTGCTCCTCGCGCTGCCGAAAGGTTTTCAGTATTCCACCTTCAGCCGAACCGCCGAAGCGTACGGCCCCGGATTGTCCGTGCCGCGCAACCATGATGGCATGGCGTGTTTTGCGGGCAGCGGAGATATCGTTCGGCTGATCCGCAATCACGAGCTGCGCAACCCCGCGGGTGATTTCAGCCTCGGCATCACTGCACCCACACATCTGCATTACGACGCGCTCGCGATGGGCGGCTGCATGACGCTCGATTTCGATACGGAACGGAAACGCCTCGTGCGGCAGTTCGTCAGCGTTGGAGGAACGCTGGTCAATTGCGCGGGCGGCTGGTCGTATCGCAACGAAGGCTGGATCACTTGCGAGGAGACGACCTTCGGTATTCAGCAGGGCTTCCGGAAACCGCACGGTTACAGCTTTCTCGTACCTGCGCGTGCCGACGCTGCTGTGCCGGCGACTCCACTCAGGGCGCTGGGTCGCTTCGTGAAGGAAGCGGCGGTAGCGGACGAGAGCGGCATCGTCTACCAGACCGAGGACGCGGGCGACAGCTCCGGCTTTTACCGCTTCGTTCCGGACAAGCCTGGCGATCTGCGCAGTGGCAAATTGCAGATGCTCGGCATCCGCGGCAGTCCCGGGGCCAATCTGCATCAAGGGCGGAAGGCAGGCACACGGCTGCCCGTGGTGTGGGTCGATATCGGAACACCGGACCCCGATCTCGAGAATGGCGCGTCGAGCTGTTTCGCGCAGGCCCGCGCACGCGGCGGCGCGGCGTTCAACCGCCTCGAGGGCATTTTCCGCGGCGCGGATGGGCGGTCGATGTATTTCGTCTCCACAAGCGGAGGCGAACCACGGGCGCCGGACGGCAGAGGCTACGGTCAGATCTGGCGCTACATACCCGCGGAGCCGCCGAACCGTGCGACCGACGAGCTCGTGCTCGTGTTCGAATCGCCGTCCGGCAGCGTGCTCGAATCACCGGATAACCTTTGCATTACGCCAAGCGGCGCGATATTGATGTGCGAAGACGATGCGATCGCCGACGGCGACACGCACCCGCTCGCGGGCCGCGTGAGCGACGTCAATCGGCTCGTGGGGCTCGGGCCAGGCGGCACGCCGTTCACCTTCGCCGTGAACGTGTTCAACTCGTCGGAGTTCGCCGGTGCCTGTTTCAGTCCCGACGGCGAGACGCTCTTCGTCAACCTCTTCGGCGACTCGACTCACGGCAGCGGCATGACATGCGCGATCTGGGGTCCTTGGGAACGCGGGCCGCTATAACTTTTCAAATCGCCGGATATCAAAACACATCCAAATTAAACCTCGAACCAGCATGTACATACCCAAACACTTCGAAGAGCGGGACATTGCCGTTCTTCACGCGCTGATGCGATCGCATGCACTGGGCGCGTGGGTCACGCAGGCCGACGGGGCTCTGCAGGTAAATCATATTCCGTTTCTCATCGACTCGACGCGAGGTGAGTATGGAACATTGATCGGCCATGTGGCGCGAGCGAACGCGATCTGGCGAACGTTCTCTACAGACATCGAGTCGGTGGTGATTTTCCAAGGTCCGCAGACCTACATCACACCTTCTTGGTACGCAAGCAAGCGCGAGCACGGGAAAGCTGTGCCGACGTGGAACTATGCAGTCGTCCATGCATATGGCCTGCCACGTGCCATCGAGGACACGGACTGGCTGCGTGAACATGTGACGAGGCTCAGTCGTCTTCACGAATCCGATCGCGCCGTGCCCTGGCGCATTGCCGACGCGCCATCTGATTACATCGATACCATGCTGAAATCGATCGTAGGGATCGAGATTCCGATCACCGCGATTGCCGGCAAGTGGAAAACGAGCCAGAACAGATCGCTTCCAGACAAGCTAGGAACGATCGCAGGCTTGCGCGAGCGCGGCGACGAGGTCGCGTTGAAAATGGCGGCGCTCGTCGAGCGGCACATCGCTCTCGATTGATCGGGCCAGGTCCAGATTTAAAGTGGAGGTCACGCGTTGTATTAACGGTGAACGTGGGCCGTCCTTACTCGCCAACGCTGGCCCGTCTTGGCGGAGTGTGCACGTTTTCCCTGCGTTCTAAACGCTAACGCAGTCGGCTAACATTTAGCTGCTTTCGACCCTCAGCCGCCTTTCGCGATAGCCGAAAGCGGACGTTTAACTAACGTCCGTGGTGAAATGCGCGTGCGAGCGACGCTCGCAGAGCGTCATTTTCGACCGCTCGGTTAGGTTGCAGAGTCCTCATTGCGCTGGAAGCCAACAAGCCGGACACACTGAGTTTCGATTTTCTAGCGGATTATCTAACCTTACCCGCCTCGGTCGCCCCGGGAACTTCCGCCAATCTTCCAGTCGCTACGTCGTACATATACCCGTAGATAGGGATGTCGCCTGGAACCAGAGGATGTTTTCGAATGCGATTCACATCTGCGATCAGGCTCTTGGATGGCTCCGTGATCGTCAGCCAATCAATAAATTGCCCCTCCGTGGATCCGGGTCCTGCCCCGGTATCACGCCAGACCTTTCCGTCAAAGGTGGCGGCCTTGAGGCTACTCGCGAGCAAATCACGGATGATTTCGTCAGTGAATAACTCCATGCCACAGTTCGTGTGGTGGATGACGAACCACTCGCGTGTGTCTAGCAGTTTATAAGAGATGACTAACGAACGTATCGCGTCATCGGTGGCCCGCCCACCGGCATTTCGGAGCACATGGGCGTCTCCTTCGGCGAGTCCCGCAAACCTGGAGGGCTGCAGTCGCGCATCGATGCAAGTCAGGATTGCGAACTTTCGAGCGGGGAATATGGATAACTTCCCCTTGTCGACGAAGGCGTCGGCATAGCGGGCATTCGCCGCAAGAACTTCTTGTACTAACTTGCTCATCTTTTTCCTCCTTGGCAGATTCATCGCGCAATATGCGTAATCGCCCTTTACAGCGCTGGGCTGCCTTTCTCCCTAGCTTTAGGGCATACCTCAAAGCATCTGGCTGACTGGTTTTGAAGACACGTCTTTAATGACCGGGTAGAAAGGCGCATCGTGTAGCGCCGTAGAACGCAGAATGGAGGGCTGGGATGACGTTGATCTGTGCGCCACCGCACGTAACGACGAATGACCATTGCGTCTTTGTGTTCCACCAGCAATCAGATTCGGCCGGCGGCTATGCATGGCCACGAAGTCACCGTTAGGCAGCAGTTTCGACCGTCGGCTCTTGGCCGATTTGAGAAGGTCGCTGGGCGAGAACGCGCGTTCGACAGGCAAGTAGAACCCGACGAGCCTGTTGCCCGAGATGACGAGGAAAGCCTCGTGAAAGTGCGCACCTTCGATGGTGAAGATTCCGCCCACGCGTTTATAGACGCTGCCCTGCGGGATTGAGCCGTGGAACCCCCAGACGGAACCCCCCGCGAGCTCGCGCGTGAAGCCGCTCGAAGACTCCACGGTCACCGTTTGCGCGAGCTCTATGCGCGGCCGCTCGGCGGACGCATCACTGCGCAGTGTTACCGGATGTCGAACGACTTCGCTTGCGCAAGCGGTGAAGAGCCCGAACGCTAAAATGAGCGCGGCGGACCGGCGACAGACGATCATCGAAGAACTCCCCATGCGGACGCGCTCTTGGGCGCGCTCAGTTGCTGCCACCAGCATGTTCCGCGACTCGTTCACGTGCTCACAAGTGCTGCTCGTCAACTGGCGCTTTGGTTGCTCAGATTCTAGTCGACTGCGCCTCACGCGGGGTCAGGAAATTTCTTACGTTCCGTCGGCACGCACATCGCCGCCCCCGCCGTTACTTAACGCGCGGATGAAGCGCACTCGTCCGGCGCGCCGGGACGTGAGTGCCTGCACCACGCAGGAACTCACGTTGATTACTCGATAGCGGCTGAGCCGAGTCGGGGCCGAACTTCTTCTTCTGGCCGAATCCGGCTGTCCCAGGCAGCAGCAGTTCAGCGCAGCTCGCCTGCATGCTCCGGAGCAACATTACTCCGGCCCAATGGTAGACTGCACGAGATGAAGATCACGTTGGATGTCCCGGCCAGTGTCGAATCCCAGCTCGAGCACATTGCTGCACGCCTGAGTGTATCGGTGAGTGAGCTGGCCAAGGCGGCCGTGCGCGATCTCATCGGACGCCTTGCAGAGGACTTCGAGCGCGCCGCGTCGAAGGTTCTCGAAAAGAATCGCGACCTGTACCGCCGTCTCGCGTAGATTGCACTACCTTTCACTCGCCGAGGTTCTCGATCTCTACTGGCTTTGATGGCGCAAAGTGGCGGGTCAGCCGCTTTGCCGATCTTCCGGCGTTGGAATCCGCACTCGCGCAACCGCGTATGGCATTCGGAGACACCGATCTTTACGCCAGCCTTGAAGAAAAGGCGGCCGCCCTTGGCTTCTCCCTCATTTCCAATCATCCGTTCGTTGACGGAAACAAGCGCATCGGCCATGCGGCACTCGAGACTTTCCTCCTGCTGAATGGTGCGAGCTCGATGCATCAATTGACGACACAGAGCGGATCATCATAGGCATCGCGACGGGCACTTGTTCTCGCGAAGACCTTCTTCGCTGGGTGCGAGAGCAGCTCATGGCCGTTTACTGCACGCTCCGCGCGCATCGCACAGAAGTTCTACGTCGGTTCGGCCAGGACTCTGATTTCGCGGTCGGTGCGACAGACTAAAAGCTTACTGGAGGCGCCATGAAGTTGGGAGTACCGACGCCGATCCTGCGCATCTTCGATGAAGCGAAGGCACGGGAGTTCTACGTGGATTTTCTCGGCTTCAACATCGACTGGGAGCACCGCTTCGAGCCGGGCCTGCCGATCTACATGCAGGTGTCAAAGGACGACTGCAAACTGCACCTGTCGGAGCATTACGGCGACTGCACGCCCGGAGCCGCACTCAGGATCCCGGTGGACGAGCTCGAAGCATTCCAGAAGGAGCTCCTCGCGAAGCAATACAAACATGCGAGGCCGGGAATCGAAGACATGCCGTGGGGCACCAAAGACATGTCGGTGCGCGATCCGTTCGGCAATCGGCTGACATTTACCAATCGCGCCGGATGATATCGGGGTCCGAATGACATCACGCCCTCGCATCGCAATCCTCGGCATTCATCTCGAGAGCAACGCTTTCGCGCCCGTGACTACGGAAGCCGACTTTCGCGCATCGTGCTACTACGAAGGCGAGGCGATGCTCGCCGAAGCCGCGAAGCCGGCGCCGGCGATGCCTGCGGAGATTCCGGGATTCGTCGAAGCAATGAATGCCACCGGTCCGTGGGAGCCGGTGCCGATCATCA
>DASRIK010000601.1:0-5118 GCA_035650035.1 Burkholderiales bacterium
CGAGGGTCAGGGCTGCCGACACGAAAAAGCTTGCGGTCGTCCTCCTCGAGCTGCGCGATCAAGCCTGTCTCCCACGCGAGATATTGCCGCATCGCTTCGCGGTTGCCGCCGTGTCGATCGTGAACGAAAAAAAGATAATCGATACATTCGCTGTCCGGCGGCAGCTCGGGCGAGCTTTCAGTCGCATAGCCCGCTGCAGTCCACGCTGCTAATCCGCCGTCGAGCAGTCTCACGTCGTTTGCACCGGCTTCGAGAACGTCGATCGCGGCGGCACGCGCGACGTCTTCATCGTCTGCGACCAGAACGACAGTTTCGTGGATGGCAGGGTGTGTCGCCGACGCACCGGCGGGCGAACCGGTTGCTTCGACGAGTCGGGACCGTATGCTCCACCGACTGCCGGGAATATGCTTCTGACGAAAGCGCATGCTCGGTCCGAGATCGAAAAGGCTCGCGCTGTGCTCGTCGAGCAGACGCTTCAGTTCGACCGCGGATATTCGGGCAGGCGATGGGAGCTCGGGACGGGCGGGAGCTTGTGCCGAGAGCTCCGCCCGGATGCCGCCTTCCATCACCGAGGCGTCAAACCCCAGCTGCTTGAGCCAGCTCGCGACCACCGGGGCACGCACGCCTTCGCTGTCGAGCAGCACGATCCGCGCATTCCGAGCCCCGACCCACTGATCCGTCGCCTGTACGAGCTGTCCGCCGGGCGCATGCATCGCGCCCGGCAGCGAACCAGTCCGGAATTCTTCGGGAGTCCGTACATCCAGCAGGTAGGTTGTGCGCTTCGTGTCAGCGAGCCACGTGCGAACTTCATCGGCAGACACCGTGCGAACGTGATGACGCCGCGCAAGCGCTTCGGCCCGGCTGCGTAAACGCGGCAGCTCCTGCTCGGTGACGCACTCCGGGTAGCGCCGCGCCGCGCCGTGCTCGAGCGCCATGTCGGCCAGCACCCAGCCCTGGGTACCGTTTTCGAGCGCGTACACGGGATTCGGTACGCCGAAGTTGATGAGCGTCTGTGCGCCGAGAATGGATCGCGTGCGACCCGCGCAGTTCACGATGATTTTCGTGCGCGGATCGCTCACGATCTCGCCAATACGATACGGGAGCTCCGCATTCGGGCAGCAAATGCCGCCCGGGATATTCATCTTCTGGTATTCGGTGAAAGGACGTCCATCGACGATGATGAAGTCTTCGCCGGCTTCTTTCATGCGCGCGAGCTCGTGGACCGAAACGCGCGGCGTGTGATACGCGTGCTCGACGAGCTCACCGAAGAGCTTGCTCGGAACGTTGACGCCGGCGAATAGCGAGTAGCCCGCGGCAGCCCAGCCGCGTGTGCCGCCCTCGAGCACATGCAGTGCGCTATAACCGATTGCGTGCAGGCGTTTCGCAGCAAGGGCTGCGATCCCGGATTCCCCATCGTCGCAGAGCACGATGCGCGCCGTTCGCCGGGGAACCAGCGCGGGAATGTCGAGCTCCAGTCGGCTGTAGGGAAGGGGTGTAGCGAACAGCAGATGCGATTCGCCGAATTGGCCCGATTCGCGCACGTCGAGGAGCGCGAGCTCGTCGCCATCGTGCAACATCGCCTTCAGAGATCGTGGGTCTATCGTTTCGTATGTCATTGGGTCGGTGCAGTGAAGATCAGGAAACGGCAAGACCGACGATACCGTAACTCATCGCGCAGAGCAGCGCGCTTGGCCAAAGCTGGCTATGGACGCGTTTTCAGCCGCCGGCTATTTATGGGATTTGCGCTGATCAGGACTGCCGCCTAGAAGCGCCGGAGTGGGGCGCTTGGGACGGCCGCGAAAAGGCAGCGCTGTGTTCTCGGGCGCGTGCTTCGGCTCCGCTTTCGCAGCGGGCACGTATGGCTTGGTGAAGTCGAAATCGGAAACCGCTGGTTTCTTGTGCGAAGGCGGTTTCGCCGGCGTCGTGCGGTGTTCGGGCTCGCGTTCGCCGCGACGAGGCGTGATGACTCGACTGGCACGCGCATCCCAGTCGGTGTGGCTGGCAGCGCGCGGCCTTCGCTCCTCGTGGTGATGTGAGGTCCGGGCATGGCGCTCGCCGCCCTCGAAGTCCGCGGGTAACTCGAGGCGCGGAATGGGGCGCTTCAGGAGCTTCTCGATGTCCCCGAGCGAGCGGCTCTCATCCGACGCCATGAACGAAATCGCTTCGCCCGGCAAGCCCGCGCGCCCAGTGCGGCCGATACGATGCACGTAGTCTTCGGGCGTATACGGCAGCTCGTAATTGACGACGTACGGCAGCTGCTCGATGTCGAGCCCGCGCGCGGCGATGTCTGTTGCCACGAGCACGGCCGCACGCCCTTCCTTGAAATCGGACAGTGCCTGCTCCCGCTCGGCCTGCGAGCGGTCGCTGTGTATCGCGGTCGCGTTGATGCCGTCGCGGACGAGCTCGCGCGCAAGCCGGTTCGCATCGCGCTTCATGCGCAAGAACACGAGCACCTGCTTCATTTCGCGGACACGGATGAGATGGGCGAGCAGGGCGCGTTTGCGCGTCGCTGGTACTTCATACACCTGGTGCGTGACCAGGTCGGCGGGCGCGTTGCGCCGCGCCACTTCGATCAGCGTCGGACTGCGCAGGAGCTCCTTCGCGAGCTTGCGTATGTCTTCCGAAAACGTCGCCGAGAAGAGCAGGTTCTGTCGCTGTTTCGGTAGCGCCGCGAGTATGCGTTTGATGTCCGGCAGAAAGCCCATATCGAGCATGCGGTCCGCTTCGTCCAGGACGAGGATCTCGACCCGCGAAAGGTTCACCGTCTTCTGCTCGAGATGGTCCAGCAGCCTGCCGGGTGTGGCGACGAGGATCTCGACACCGCCATGCAGCGCCTTTTTCTGCGGAAGGATATCGATCCCGCCGTAAACGATAGTCGAGCGCAGCGCGAGATGCCGGCCGTAGACCTGCACGCTGTCGCCGACTTGCGCAGCAAGCTCGCGGGTCGGCGCCAGGATGAGCGCGCGTACGGGGTGGCGAGCCGGCGAGGGGCTCGTGTTCGCGTGCGGAGCGAGGAGCTGCAGCAGCGGCAGTGTAAAGCCCGCAGTTTTCCCTGTTCCGGTCTGCGCGCATCCCATGATGTCGCGCCGTTCGAGAATTGCGGGAATGGCCTGGGCCTGTATGGGGGTGGGCTCTTTATAGCCCTCGTCGGAGACTGCGCGCAGCAGCTCCGGCATCAACTTGAGCGACGCGAAAGACATCTCGTAGGGAAAGAAAAACGGAGAGCCGGAGTTCGGGAGCGCGGGCGCGCCGCGATTCTATCGGCGGGGGGGCGTGGGTAAGGAATGGCTCGAACGCTAGGTAAAAGATGCCTTCAGTATACCTTGGCAAGGGGCGCCGGCATAGGGGCAAGCCCTAAAAAATGTCTAGATTCAAGAATCTCTGGTATATTTTGTCGATTGTCGAGTCGTGACACGACCATGAGACCGCAGGAGCCCGCATCCATCGCGCATGACGAGGTTTACCGATCGTCGTTTCCCCTCGTCCTGACCCTGGACACGCACGGCGTGCCGCACCGCTGGATCACGTGGCAGCACGCCTGCTACTACTACGCCAAGAACCAGGTGGCGTGGGCGCTCGGCGAACATGCCTTCACCGTCTACGGCGGCTTCAACCGCCTCACGGGTCAGTGCTCCGAAATCACCGCAAGCAGCATCATCGCCGTCAAAGGCAAGGCGATGGCGATGAAGTCCTTCAACCAGGTACCGCCGCTCAACAACCGCGAGCTTTTCCACCGCGACCGCCAGCTCTGCGCCTATTGTGGCGGCACCTTTCCGATTGCGAAGCTCACGCGGGATCACGTGAAGCCCTTCTCGAAAGGCGGGAAGGACATCTGGATGAACGTCGTGACGGCCTGCCGCGCGTGCAACGAAAAGAAAAGCGATCGCACCCCCGAGCTCGCAGGTATGGAACTTTTGTACTTGCCTTACATTCCCAACCGGGCCGAGTATCTGATCCTCACTAACCGGCGCATCCTGGCCGACCAGATGGAATTCC
The DNA here is from genome assembly GCA_035650035.1 of Burkholderiales bacterium. GTDB lineage: Bacteria > Pseudomonadota > Gammaproteobacteria > Burkholderiales > SG8-41 > JAQGMV01. The sequence goes on from DASRIK010000601.1 coordinate 3,997, forward strand.
TGGCCCAGCACGTTCCTGCGCAGAGCAGGCTGCACCAGAAACTCGCGTAGTTGCCGATTTCCCATTTCGATCTGCATAGCCATTCGACTCGATCGGATGGCCTGATGCACCCCACGGAGCTCGTCGAGCGCGCTGCTCAACGCGGCGTACACGCGCTCGCGCTGACCGATCACGACGAGGTGAGTGGTCTGCCGCAGGCGCGCGCGGCGGCTGAACGGACCGGAATACGGTTGATCGACGGCGTGGAAGTGTCGGTCAGCTGGAACCGCCATACGCTGCACATTGTAGGCCTCGAAGTCGATCCGGAAGACGATGTCCTCGTCGAGGGACTGCGGAAGAACAGGAGCGGCCGGGACGCGCGTGCGAAGCGCATTGCAGAGCAGCTCGAAAGCATCGGCATTAGCGGCGCGTTCGACGGCGCACGAGCGTATGCGAGCAATCCGGAGCTCGTCAGCCGCACGCACTTCGCGCGCTATCTTGTCGACAACGGACACGCGCGCAATACACAGGCTGTCTTCGATCGCTATCTCGGCGCCGGTAAACCGGGGTACGTGCCTCACGACTGGGCGCAGCTCGGAGAGGCGCTCGCCTGGATCACCGCGGCGGGCGGTTTGCCGGTACTCGCGCATCCCGGTCGCTACAAAATCGACAGCGCCGAGCAGACAGCCTTGCTCGAGGAGTTCAAAGAGCTCGGCGGCGTCGCGCTCGAAGTGCTGACGAGCAGCCATACGTCCGAGCAGTCTCTGTATTGGGGAAAGCTCGCCGTGCGCTATGGATTGCTCGCCTCCGCGGGTTCCGATTTCCACGGCCTTGGCGAAAGCTATCGCGATCTCGGAGATTTGCCGCCGCTGCCCTCGGGGTGCACGCCGGTCTGGACCCGGCTCTGAGTGGCCCAACTTTTCGCGGTCCACCCGGAGAATCCACAGCCGCGGTTGATCCGGCAGGCGGCCGAGAGGGTCCGCTCGGGTGGCGTGATCGTTTATCCGACGGACTCGTGCTACGCGCTCGGCTGCCACATCGGCGACAAAGCTGCGATGGAGCGCATACGCAACATCCGTGACGTGGACGAGCGCCACCATCTCACGCTCGTCTGCCGCAACCTCGCCGAGATCGCGCAGTACG
>DASRIK010000602.1:0-16369 GCA_035650035.1 Burkholderiales bacterium
CGTACTGCGCATCCTCGCCGACGGTGAGTTTCACTCGGGAGCCGGGGTTGCGCGCGCGCTCGGCGTCTCGCGCAGCACGGTGTGGAACGCGGTGCGTGCGTTGAACGCGGCCGGGCTCGACGTCTATCGCGTGAAGGCGCGTGGCTATCGACTCGCCCGACCTGTATCGCTGCTCGATGCGGGGGACATCGTCCGCCGCGCGGACCGTGCAGGCACGCGGTTCGTCGTCGATGTGATCGACGTCGCCGGTTCGACGAACACTTTACTGCTGCAGCGAGCCGCCGCAGGTGCTCCGGGCGGCACCGTGGTGGTGGCGGAATGGCAGCAGCAGGGGCGCGGGCGCATGCAGCGCGAATGGCACGCAGCGATCGGAGGTGCGATCACGTTCTCGGTGCTATGGCGTTTCAGCCAGGGCGCTGCGGCGCTAGCGGGCTTGAGCCTTGCGGTCGGCGTCGCACTCGCACGTGCAATGTCGAAGCTCGGCGCAGCCGGCGTGCAACTCAAATGGCCGAACGATGTGCTGTGGCGCGAGCGCAAGCTCGGCGGCGTGCTGATCGAAATGCAGGGCGACGCGCTGGGGCCGAGCGCCGTCGTGATCGGGATCGGTATCAACGTGCGCCTGTCCGACACCGTACGTGAGCGGATCGGCCGGCCTGCGTCCGATCTCGAAACCGCGTGCGGCCGGGCGATCGATCGCAGCGCCGCAGTCGGACTGATCCTGGCGGAGCTTGCGTCCGTGCTGGATACATTTTCGGCCGGCGGTTTCGCGCCCCTGCGGGAAGAATGGATGCGCAACCACGTTTACGCCGGCAGGCGCGTGCTCATAACCTTGCCGGATGGCCGGAGCCGGGAAGGTGTGATTCGCGGCGTCGATGATGACGGCGCGCTGCTTTTCGACGACGGAAGCGGAATCCGGAGATTGCACAGCGCGGAGGTGAGCGTGCGAGCTCGCCGGTCACAAGTCGTCACCGGGCGCACGTAATCGCTACGCTTCGAGGATGCCCTATGATTCTCGCCGTTGACGCTGGCAACACCCGCATCAAGTGGGGTTTGCACGACGGCGCGCGCTGGGTGGAACAGGGGGTCGTGCCGACGGCACAAAGTGAGCGCCTCCATGAATCGTTGCCCACCGGAGTTCCGGTCGACCGGGCGGTCATCGCGAATGTTGCGGGAGAGTGCGTTGCAGAGGCGCTCACGGGCGCGCTCGAGCTGCGGCGACTACAGCCATACTGGGTTCAGAGCAGAGCCGAGCAATGCGGCGTGCGCAGCAGCTATGCCGATCCGACGCAACTCGGGGCGGACCGCTGGGCCGCGCTCATCGGCGCGCGACATCTTTTTGCCGGACCCTGCGTAGTCGTGAACGCCGGTACGACCATGACCGTAGATGCCCTCTCGTCGGACTCGATCTTTCTCGGGGGTTTCATCGTGTCCGGATATTCCATGATGCGGGAAGGGCTCGCGAGACACACCGCACAGCTCGAGCTCTATGAAGGTACGTTCAGCTTTTTTCCCGACAACACGGCCGATGCGATCGCGAGCGGTGCATTGAACGCGCTCGCGGGGTCCGTGGATCGCATGTGCCGCTACCTTCTCGAAACCGGTGAGGACGATCCCCTGGTGGTGCTGTCGGGCGGCAACGCCGCGCTGCTCAGCACGCGACTCGAAGGCGCGCCGCAGCTCGTGGACAATCTCGTGCTCGAGGGACTCGTGCGCATCGGTGCGAGCGATGTCTGATCGCCGCGCGGCAAGGCTGCGACTGCTGATCGCCGTCCTGCTTCTTTCGAATCTCGGGCTCCTGCTCTATATGCTTCTCACCCCCGAGCCGCGTTCGCAGACGGCTGCACGGATCGAAGCGCTGCAGATCAATCCGGGCCGCATCAAAGTGCTCGGCGCCGCGAGCCGCGGGCCAGCCATGGGGAGCGTGAGCGCAACGGCGGAGAAAGGCGGGACATCGCGAGCCTGTCTGGAATGGGGTCCCATCGCCGCCGGGGACGTTGCGAAAGTGGATGCTGCGCTCGGGCGGATTGGGTTATTGAAGCCGCCGGTTCAACAGCCCATCACCGATGCCGGGGGTGCAAAACGCTACGTCTATTTTCTTCGCGAGCCGGACTCTAAAATCGTTGCCGAAGTCGCTGAGCTGCAGCGGAGCTTTCCGGGAACGGAGATCAGGGCAGCGGCGTGTCCTTAGCCCCGGATACGCGCGAGCAGCGCAGTGGTCGAGCGTTCGTGCACGAACGGTATGGAATGCACCGATCCGCCCCAGCTCTCGACGTCCGCTGCGCCGACGATCTCCCTGGGCTTCCAGTCGCCGCCTTTCACCAGCACGTCGGGCTTCACGCGCCTGATGAGCTGAAGCGGTGTGTCTTCGTCGAACCAGGTTACGAGGCTCACAGCTTCTAGCGCGGCCACTACTGCGGCCCGGTCCTCGAGTGAATTCACCGGCCGGTCGTCGCCTTTGCCGAGGCGGCGGACGGAAGCGTCGGTATTGACCGCCACGACGAGGCTGGCACCAAGCGCGCGTGCCTGCGCCAGGTATGCGGCGTGACCGCGATGGATGATGTCGAAAACACCGTTCGTGAATACGAGAGGCCTCGGAAGCATCGCGACTCGGGTGTCCAGCTCGGCGGGCATGCAGAGCTTCGACTCGAAGGCGGGTGCGCCGTAGACGTGCCCGTGCTCCGGAACGTTCACGCCCGGATCGCCGCGGTCAGCTCTGGTAGTCGAAAACGCGCACCACGCGTCTTACCCCGCTGGTCGTGCGTGCGATCTCGGTCGCGGTGTCGGCTTCCGGCTTTTTCACGATGCCCATCAGGTACACGATTCCGTTCTCGGTCGTGACCTTTACATGGACCGGGTTGAACTTGCCGTTGTCGACAAACCGGGCTTTCACTTTGGACGTGATATAGGAATCGTTCGCACGAGCCGACAGGGTCGTAGCGGGCCCGACGGTGAGCTCGTTGACGATGCCTCGGACACCCGGTACTTCGCGGGCGATTTTCTCGATCTCCGCTTTCGCTTCCGCGGTGGGCGCTTCGCCCGTCAGCAGAACCATGCGGTTGTAAGAGGTCGCATTCACGTGCGCCGCGGGGAATTTCTCCGACACGCGGTTCGCCGTTCTGAGCTCGATCCCTTCGTCTTCCGTCATTACTGCCGCTGGTCGGCGGTCTTCGCCGACCAGATACCCCCCGGCGGCCGCGCCGCCCACGACTGCGGCAGCGCAGCCGGAGAGCGCAATTACGGATACGAGCGTGAGTGCTGTGACGACGCGGTGAATGTATGGCGAGCAAGCATTGTGGTTGAGCACTGTCATTGGACTCCCAGTAGTAGACAGTCGATTGCATCGCAGATGCAATGCAGTGTGAGCAGATGTACTTCCTGTATCCGCGCCGTGCTGTTCGCGGGTACACAGATGTGTACGTCGTTTGCGGTCAGCATGCCGGCCATCTTGCCGCCGTCACGCCCGGTGAGCGCGACGACGCTCATCTCGCACTCGTGCGCGGCGTCGATCGCCGCGATGACGTTACGGGAGTTACCGCTCGTAGAAATCGCGAGCAGCACGTCGTTCGCATGACCGAGTCCCCGCACCTGTTTCGAAAAGACCTGGTCATAGTCGTAATCGTTTGCGATCGATGTCAGGGTCGACGTATCTGTGGTGAGAGCGATCGCGGCGAGCGAGGGTCGCTCCATCTCGAAGCGGTTGAGCAGCTCCGCGGAAAAATGCTGCGAGTCTGCAGCCGAGCCGCCATTGCCGCATGCAAGGATCTTGCCGTCGTGCCGGAGGCAGTACACCATTCGCTCGGCGGCTTCGGCGATCGGGCCGGCGAGCACGTCCATGCTTTGCAGCTTGAGGTGCGCGCTTTCGGAGAAGTTTTCGCTGATGCGACTGATCAGGTCCATGCGCCCATATTGTACGTCGGCGGGCGGAGAGTGCCTAATCACTCACCAAACGCGTTGCGTATCCACTCGATGCGAGGCGGCTCGCCTTCGATCAGCAGCGCGTCGAAGCGGCATTGCGGCAGTGTCCGAAGACGTGACATGTAATGGCGGGCGGCCCTGAGGAGCTTCAACCGCTTTGCGCTCGTGATGCTCGCGGCCGCTCCGCCGAACGACGACGAGGTGCGCCGCCGCACCTCGACGAAGACCGTCGTCGCCCCATCACGTGCCACGAGATCGATTTCACCGAGCCGGCACCGATAGTTGCGCTCGACTATCGCAAGACCGCGAGCGCTGAGGAACGCCGCTGCCATCGTCTCGGCGTCGTGCCCGGCGTTCACCGCCGGGTCTCACCCAGCACGACGAGCTTACCGCCTTCGACCAGCGTGACGAGAAGCCCGCGCCGGAACTGCCGATCGGTACCGAGCCTGAGCTTGCCGGTGACACCATCGATCTCGGAATCGTATTTGCCTTCCAAAAGCAACTCCGCGGCGCGAAAAGCATCGATGCCGAGCGCGTAGAGCCGCTCGAGATCGTCGCTTTCGCGCACGCCCTGGCGCGCATAAAGCGTCACTGCCGGGTGATCCGGCTGCACCATCCACGGCATATCCACGAAACGCATATTCGACGGGGCCGGTTGACGGCTATCCGGCGCAGCCGCCGGATTGATCTGCGACGTGCCGTACGCCGTGATCGACGACAGATACGGGCGGACATTCCCCACGCGCGCGCTTTCGACGGCCATGAAAACCATGTCCGCAACACCGAGCACCGCGGCCTGTTTCATGCGATCGAGCAACTCGGCGTCCGTCGTATACCCGTATTCGGCGATGTGATGCCCGCCGCCGAGCTCGAACTCGGTCACGAAAGCGTCGCGTATGCGTCGCGCGAGCGGCGTGGGCTCACTCAGCGTGAACGCCTTGCGGCGTCCTTCGCTCAACGCGAGCTGCGCCACTTGCCGTGCTTCGGCCTCGAGCTGAAGGCTCAGCATGTAAAGCTTGCCGGCGGCCGAAACTGTTCGCTCGGGCACATTGAGCGCAAGCGTTGTCACAGTGACGATGTTGGCTGCTGCGGCGAGCGCGCTCACACCGTTACGCGTAAGCGGGCCGACGACGAGCTGCGCGCCGGCCGCAACAGCCTGGCGGTATGAGGCAATGACGTTCTGCGCGTCTTCGGTGACGGGATACAGACGTATCGGAAGCGCTACCGTCGAATGCTTCTTCGAAGCGTCCAAAAAGCCGGCCCGCACGGCTTCTGCGGGTTGCACGAATGCTTCGGATCCTGTCGGAAGCAGTAACGCGATGTGAGGCGAGTTTGCAGTTTCGGGAGGCACCGCAGGCGCTTCAGTGGCACCCGCCGAAGGCGCCCCGTATAGTAGCCCGCTGACCAACCAAAGGAACGAGAGAAGATGGGACGCGCGGCAGGGCATGGCGATACGGCTTACGCGGTTCCGGCATTATATGTAGTCGCGACGCCCATAGGTAATTTGCAGGATGTGACGCTGCGCGCGCTCGAGGTGCTGAAGCAGGTGGATGTTATCGCGGCCGAAGATACGCGTATTGCCGCGAAGCTGCTCAATCATTACGGCATCACGGCGAAGAAGCTCATGGCGCTTCACGAGCACAACGAAAGCCGTACGGCGCCGCGCATCATCGCCGTGCTGCAGGAAGGCCACAGCGTGGCGCTTGCGACCGATGCGGGAACGCCGGGGATCTCGGATCCGGGCGCCCGGGTCGTCGCCGCGGCGCGCGAGGCCGGCTTTCCCGTGGTGCCTGTCCCGGGAGCGAGCGCAGCTGTCGCAGCGCTATCGGCGAGCGGCTGCACGGAACCGCACTTTCTTTTCTATGGGTTTCTGCCGTCGAGAGGCGGAGAGCGGCGCAGCGCGCTCGCATCGCTGCGAGAGCTGCCGTACCTGCTGGTGTTCTACGAAGCACCCCATCGCATCATCGAGACGCTCGCGGATCTCGCAGGCATTCTGGGCGAGTCGCGTCGCATCGTGATCGCGCGCGAGCTCACGAAGCTTTTCGAAACGATCCACGCATGCACGCTCGGGGAAGCCGCGGGCTGGGTCGGGGAGGACGCGAATCGCACGAAAGGGGAGTTCGTGCTGCTGGTCGAGGGGCGGAGCGCCGATCGCGACGCGACGCTGAATGCGGGCCGGAACGCACTCGAAGTGCTGCTCGAAGAGCTTCCGGTGAAGCAGGCGGCGGCGCTGGCAGCGCGAATCACGGGCGCGAAAAAGAACGATCTGTACCAGCTCGCGCTCAGCCTGAAAAAGCGCGACGAGTGACGATTAAAATAGTCCGAAATGCAGCGCCTCACGATAACCCGTCCTGACGACTGGCATCTCCACCTGCGGGATGCCGAGCACATGCGTGCCGTGCTTCCCGATACTGCGCGCCGTTTCGCGCGTGCCATCGTGATGCCGAACCTGCGTCCCCCGATTACGACGGTCGCCGCCGCGCGTGAGTACCGAAAGCGCATCCTCGCCGCGCTGCCGCCCGGCGCACGTTTCGAGCCGCTGATGACGCTGTACCTCACCGACAACATGCTGCCGGAGGAAATCAGCCGAGGCAGGGAAAGCGGCTTCGTGCACGCCGTGAAGTATTACCCTGCCGGCGCGACGACGAACTCCGATTCCGGCGTGACGGACCTCGCGCGCTGCTATCCCGTGTTCGAAAGGATGGCGGAAGAGCGGATGCCGCTACTCGTGCACGGCGAAGTCACGGACAGCGAGGTCGACATTTTCGACCGGGAGAAAGTCTTTCTGGAGCGTGTGCTCGCGCCTCTCACCGCACGTTTTCCGCAGCTCAAAGTCGTTGTGGAGCACATCACCACGCGGGAAGCCGCTCAGTTCGTGCGGGAATCGGCGCACACCGTGGCCGCAACGATTACTGCGCACCACCTGCTGCTCAATCGCAACGCGCTTTTCGCGGGCGGCGTGCGTCCGCATCACTACTGCCTGCCCGTGGTCAAGCGCGAAGTGCATCGTGAAGCCCTGGTCGCCGCAGCCGTGAGCGGCCACCCGCAGTTCTTCCTCGGCACAGACAGTGCCCCACACGCAAGGCACACGAAGGAGACGAGCTGCGGTTGTGCCGGGATCTACACGGCGCACGCGGCGCTCGAGCTTTACGCCGAAGCTTTCGAGCAGGCGGGTGCGCTCGGCCGGCTCGAGAACTTTGCGAGCCGCTACGGAGCCGAGTTCTATGGGCTGCCGATCAACACGGGCACCGTGACACTGGAGAAAAGCGACACGGCCGTTGCGGAAGAGCTCGCCTTCGGCAACGACCGGCTCGTGCCCTTCAGAGCCGGAGAGATCGTGCGCTGGCAGCTGGTATAAGTCGAGCGGCTACGTGGATACGCCTTCCAATCCCACGCAGGGGTCTTCACACGCGCGCTGCCCGGAGTTGCCGACGGGCGACTTGTGGGTCTTCGGCTACGGATCGCTCATGTGGAATCCGGGGTTCGATTACGTGCACGCCGTGCCTGCACTGCTGCGCGGATACCATCGCTCGTTCTGCGTGTACTCCGTCACCTATCGCGGTACTCCGGAAAATCCGGGGCTCGTGCTGGGACTGAATCGAGGCGGTGCGTGCCGGGGCATCGCTTTTCGCATAGCGGAAGCGAACGTGAGCACGGTGCTCGCGCAGCTGTGGGCGAGGGAGATGCCGCGTCTCGTCTATCGGCCGAAGCTGGTGCCGGTCGAATCGGCCGGCGCCAGACTACGCGCGCTCACGTTCGTGGCGGATCCTTCACACGAGAGCTATGCCGGGCGGCTCGAGCTCGATGACGTCGCCGAGACGATCGCATCGTGCTGCGGGGCGCGCGGTCCCAACATCGAGTACCTCGCGAATACGCTTCGGCATCTCGAGGCGCTGGGAATACACGAGCCGCGGCTGCACCAGATCTGGCGCGCCGTCGAGCGCCGCCGCGTGCCTCGGAATTGACGACGCGCAGGACCAAGGCGACGGTGCCCTGCCGTTGGATTACGGAAACGCCGGAATCGTCGGTTCGAATCCACCGGATGCGGCTTCCGGATGCCGGCGTGCGACGAGGTCGCAAATCTCCTGCACGCGGCGCATCGGCACATCGACCATCATCAGCACCTTGCCCGAATCGATCGCGGGCTGAAATGCTTTGAGCCGCGAATTCGGGACCGCGCTCGCGACCATGCTCGACGCCCAGAGCCCGAAGAGCGCTCCACCCAGCGCGAGCATGAGCACCGCCATCAATTTGAGGGTGACGCCTTCGGGCGGAAACATCACGAGCAGCCCTCCCGCCAGCGCGCCGACCACAGCGCCGATGATGAGTCCGAGCTGCGCACCATGTACGATGTCCGTCTTCTGGAGCACGCTCGCTTCCGGCAGATCGGGCGGCAACGCGCCACGGGCTGCGAGAAAGTGAATGTGCCTGCATTCGATGCGCGCGAGGAGCATGTCGTTCAACATCGTGCGCGCGCTTTGGACATCGGGAAGAACGAAGTAGAGCCTACGCCGCATGAGCATGTGAGCCTCCTTCGAAGTGCCAACTCCAATCGACACTCTAATCCTGCGGCGGGTCACAGGAAAGCGGCGGTGCGGCCGGCGTCACGCTGGAAGGGAACCATTTGGCTCGGGGATTGTAGAATCAGATGCGAAGCTGGCCAGGCAGCCGCTGTGCGCGGGAAGTTAACCGGCGATTCTTTCGCCGGGCCGCGTATAGAGGAAAGTCCGGGCTCCGCAGGGTACGGTGGCGGGTAACACCCGTCCGCTATAAGGAGCGCGGTCTTTGCCGCCGCGAGGCGGCAAAGTCTCGCATTAGAGAAGGGTGCGGCGACGCATCGTTCTCGAGCGGTGCGGCGACGCATCGTGAGATGCGAGATACCGCGCTTTCAAGGCGAGGAACAGGGCCACAGAGACGAGTCCTGTCGTGCCGGTTCGGATACCGTCGCAAGGCGGATTGTCCGTTCCGGTGCGGCGGGGGTGAAACGCGGCAACCTCCACCGGGAGCAACACCGAATAGGCGAGCGATGACGTGACCCGCCGAGCTCGCGGGTAGGTGGCTAGAGCCCTGAAGCGATTCAGGGCCCAGAGGAATGGCTGCCCAAGACAGAACCCGGCTTATCGGCCAGCTTCGCTTTTCCTTCTGCTGGTAAGTAATCACTGACACGCCCGGTGCACCAACACGGGGGTCAGTCCCTTCACGCCATCCTCCGCTCCTCACATGGAGCTTTAAGTACGCGCGCTAGGGCTACGCGCGAACACGTCAATTTCGCAGCATGCGAAGCTCAGAACAGCGTGAGGTCCACCTGTTAAGTCTTTGTCGAACCTGAGGAAAACGCCAGAAAACGCTTGACCCTCCGAATCTATTTAAATATAGTGGGATCAAGTGGTAGAAAGTGGGAGAAGCGCCGTTTCCGGAGCCGGGGAGGCGCCGCCGGGTCCCATGAGTGAGGGGAGCTCGTGTTCCGCGGCATTTCGCAATTAAATCTGGACGTTAAGGGCAGGCTTGCCGTCCCGGCACGCCATCGGGACGCGCTGCTCGAACGCTGCGCCGGCCACCTCGTCATCACCGCGGACGCGGACCGCTGTCTCCTCTTGTACCCGCTACCGGACTGGGAACTCATTCAGCAGAAGCTCGAAGGCCTGTCGAACCTGGACCCGCGCGTCCGCGAATTGCAGCGCCGTCTCATCGGCTTCGCTGTGGACGTCGACATGGACGGCGCCGGACGCGTGCTCATTTCACCGGCGCTGCGCGAATACGCGCAGCTCGACAAAGCGGTCGTTCTCGTGGGCCAGGGAAAGAAGTTCGAGCTCTGGAACAAGGAGAACTGGGAGCAGATGATTTCGAGCGCGGGCCGCTTCGGTGCAGGTGGGCTGCCGCCGGAGCTCGAAGGGTTCTCGCTATGACCGAGGCGCACGCGCCGGTCCTCCTCCACGAAGCCGTCGAAGGTCTCAACCTGCGCAGTACCGGTGTGTACGTCGACTGCACGTTCGGCCGCGGCGGCCATAGTCGCCTCGTCCTAGCGCGCCTCGGTCCCGGCGGACGGCTGATCGCGCTCGACCGCGATCCGGAGGCCGTCAGCGCTGCCGCCGACATCGAGGATCCGCGCTTCACGATCATCCACGGTGCTTTCGGGCAGCTCGCCGAGCGCCTGGAAGCGATCGGCGTCACACGCGTGCACGGCATCCTGCTGGATCTCGGCGTCTCATCGCCCCAGCTCGACGCCGCCCACCGTGGATTCAGCTTCATGCGCGATGCGCCGCTCGACATGCGGATGGATACGACACAGGGGCCCACGGCTGCCGAATGGCTTGCCACGGCGCCCGAAGCGGAGATCCGGGAGGTCATCAAAAAATATGGCGAAGAACGGTTTGCTAAACCGATTGCAGCAGCGATTGTTGCTGCTCGAGCGCGACGGCCTCTCGGCACCACACGGCAGCTTGCCGCGCTCGTGGCAGAAGCCGTTCCCACGCGTGAGCCACGCCAGGATCCGGCGACGCGCACGTTTCAGGCTCTACGGATTCACGTCAATCAGGAACTCCAGGAGCTATCGCTAGCGCTCCCCCAGTGCGTTGAGCTGCTCGAGCCCGGAGGACGACTGGTGGTGATCAGCTTCCATTCGCTCGAAGACCGCATCGTGAAGCGCTTCATGCGCGAATACTCGCAAGCCGACACTTTGCCGCCAAAGCTTGCAGTGCGCGCACGTGACCTGCCGCAGCCGAAATTGCGCGTCGTGGGTAAGGCGGTGCGTCCGGGGGCAGCGGAGGTGGCCGCAAATCCGCGCGCGCGAAGCGCCACCCTGCGTGTTGCCGAAAGAACAGCTGCGGGCCGCGAGGCCGTTTCGCACGATGACGTCAGAGCGCTGACCGAGGGACGCCGCGCTCACGACACCGGCGCACGCGAAGCCCGCTCCGAAGCAGCGGCAGCATAGGTATGTCGAAAGCGAATTTCCTGCTGCTAGCCATTCTTATCACGTGTGCGCTGGCGCTCGTCACGGCACAGCACCAGGCGCGCAACCTTTACGTGGAGCTGCAGAAGGAACAGGAGCTCGCGAAGCAGCTCGATGTGGAATGGGGGCAGCTCCAGCTCGAGCAGAGTACGTGGGCAATGCATGCGCGCATCGAGAAAATCGCCGCGCGCGAGTTGCGGATGCGGGTGCCATCGGCATCACAAACGCAGGTCGTGTCCGTCCAGGGAGCCGACCGGTGAGTGCATCCGCCTCTCCCGCGCTCGCACTCAAGTTCCAGACGTGGCGCTCGCGCCTCATGCTCCTCGCGCTGCTCGGCTGGTTCCTCGCGCTCGGTGCCCGCGCGCTGTACCTGCAAGGCTTGCATAACGATTTCCTGCAGGCGAAAGGCGAGTCCCGCTATTCGCGCGCGATCTCCCTCCTCGCCACACGAGGAATGATCGTGGACCGCCATAACGAGCCGCTCGCCATCTCGACGCCCGTCGAGTCCGTTGCGGCGAGCCCTGCGGACATCGACATCACGCCCGAGCAGACGGCGAAGCTTGCGAAGCTTCTGCAGATCGATCCAGCCGAGTTGCGGCGCAGGTTCGCCGACACGAAACGGGAGTTCGTCTATCTCAAGCGGCAGCTTCCGCCGGAGCAATCGGCGAAGATCGTCGAGCTCAACATCCCCGGGATTTTTCTACAGCGCGAGTATCGCCGGTACTACCCCGCGGGAGAAGTGATGGCGCATCTCATCGGTTTTACCGACATCGATGACAAAGGCCAGGAAGCACTCGAGCTTGCATACGAGGAAAGCCTGACGGGCAAGCCCGGCAGCAGGCGCGTCATAAAGGACCGGCGCGGGCATATCATCGAAGACGTCGAAAGCATCCGGCAGCCGCAGCACGGGGCGAAGCTCGCGCTCTCTATCGACACGCGCATTCAGTACCTCGCGTTTCGCGAGCTGAAGAAAGCAGTCGCCGATCACCGCGCGAAAGCGGGCGGCATCGTCGTGCTCGATGCGCAGACGGGCGAAGTGCTCGCGATGGCGAATCTGCCGTCGTACAACCCCAACAATCGCGGCAAGCTGGATCCGCGGCGCACCCGCAATCGTGCCGTGACCGATCTGTTCGAGCCGGGCTCCACGCTGAAGCCGTTCACCGCCGCAGTCGCGCTCGAAGCGGGAACCGTGCGTCCGGACACCATAATCCAGACCGCGCCCGGGTATCTCGCGATCGGCAATCGCAAGATCCACGATGCGCACCCGCACGGCGCGTTGACGGTCGCGCAGGTGATTCAGAAATCGTCGAACGTCGGCGCTGCCAAAATGGCGCTGGCTCTGCCGGCTGAATTCATGTGGGGCTTTTTCAAGCAGGTGGGCTTCGGTGCGCCGCCCGATTCCGGTTTCCCCGGAGAGGTCTCAGGTCGGTTGCGCGCGCACGCGACGTGGAAACCCATCGAGCAAGCGACGATGTCTTACGGTCACGGTATTTCGGTATCGCTCCTGCAGCTCGCCCGCGCTTACACGATATTCGCCACCGATGGCGACCTCGTTCCACTCACGCTCGTCAAACGCGAAGCGCCGCCGGAATCGCGGCGCGTGCTGAAGCCCCAAACCGCACGTGCCGTGCGCGCGATGCTCGAGCTCGCAGCCCAGCCGGGCGGAACGGCGCCCCGCGCGCAGATTGCGGGCTACCGCGTTGGCGGCAAGACGGGTACCGCACACAAGCTGGAGGGCGCGCGCTATACCAACAAGTACATCTCTTCGTTCATCGGCTTCGCTCCAGTGTCGAACCCGCGGCTGATCGTGGCGGTCATGGTGGATGAGCCCTCAGCGGGACAACATTACGGCGGCAGCGTCGCGGCGCCGGTGTTCTCCACGGTCATGGCGGGTGCGCTGCGGCTCCTCGCTGTCGCGCCGGACGCTCCGCTCAACAACATCGTCCTGCCGCCGCCGAGCGCGCCGGAGATCAGGGAAGAAGTGTGAGTACTGCGAGCCGGCTGCAGGACACGGCGCGCCAGCGCGGCGGGGCACGCGTTCGCCGCGGCGGCGCGCGCAGCGGCGCCACGGAGCCGGACTGGGCACGCATTCGCGCGCTGCATATCTCGCGGCTCGTGACCGACAGCAGGAGCGTGAAGCCCGGCGATACGTTCGTCGCGTACCCCGGAGAGGCTCGCGACGGACGGGAGTTCATCCAGGACGCGATCTCACGCGGCGCGAAGTCCGTGCTGTGGGAACAGCGCGGTTATTCGTGGCCGCAAGCGTTGAACGTCGAGAACGTTCCGGTCGCGAATCTTCGCCGGCGCGCCGGCGAGATCGCCGCGGAAATCTACGGCCGACCAAGCTCGAATTTATGGACGGTTGGCGTGACGGGCACCAACGGGAAGACTTCCTGCAGTCACTGGGTCGCGCAGGCGCTCACGCAGCTCGGGATGAAGTGCGGCGTCATCGGCACACTGGGCAGCGGATGGCCAGGCAGGCTCGAGCCGCTCGAGAACACGACGCCGGACGCCGTCTGGCTGCAAGGCCGCCTGCGTGAATTCGTGCGGCAGAAAACGCAGGCCGTGAGCATGGAAGTCTCTTCGCACGGACTCATGCAGGATCGCGTCGCGGGTGTCGAATTCGACGTCGCGCTCTTCACGAATCTGACGCGCGACCATCTCGATTATCACCGCACGATGCGCAACTATCGCAATGCGAAAGCGCGTCTTTTTCGCATGCCGGGGCTGGGCTGCGCCGTCCTCAACCTTGATGACGCTTTCGGAGCCGAGCTCGTGAGCGAGACACGCGAGCGCGGAATCGCAACGCTCGGATACGGCTTTGTCGAGAAGCTGCCAGAGAAGCTGCGCGGCCGCCGCATCCCCCGCGTGATCGGACGCGAGCTCCGGGTGGGCGCGGCCGGCGTTGCATTCGGCGTCGTGACGCCTTGGGGCGAGGCGCACGTCGAGAGCCCGCTCGTGGGCCGCTTCAACGCGGCGAACCTGCTGGCGTGCCTCGCCGTGCTTCTCGCGAGCGATTACCCGCTCGACGCGGCGGTAAACGCGCTGAAGAAGGCGAAGCCGGTGCCAGGTCGCGCCGAACGTTTCGGTGGCGGCGCTCTTCCGCTTGTCGTCGTGGATTACGCGCATACTCCGGACGCGCTCGAGAACATTCTCCGAGCGCTGCGGGACGTCATGAGCTCCGAACCCAGTCGCGCGACGCAAGGTCCGAAGCGCGCCGCGCGCGCGGGCAAGCTCGTGTGCGTCTTCGGCTGCGGAGGCGATCGCGACCGAGGGAAACGGCCGCTCATGGGCCGTATCGCGACACGCCTCGCCGATGAAGTGATCGTCACGAGCGACAATCCGCGCGGTGAAGACCCGCATACCATAATCACCGACATACTCGCGGGGATGACGGAGCCGTGCGCCATCGCCCCCGAGCGGTCTCAGGCGATACGCGCCGCGATCGCCGGCGCCGTCGCGGGCGACGTCATCCTGGTCGCCGGCAAGGGTCATGAGCAGTATCAGGAGATCGCCGGCGTGAAACATCCGTACAGCGATGCAGCCGTTGTACAGGCTGCACTGGCGGAGCGGCGCGCATGATGCGTCTTTCTGAAGCCGCGAGTGTCCTGAATGGACGCGCGAGCGGCGGCGATCCCCTGTTCCGGCGCGTGAGCACGGATACCCGCGCGCTGAAACCGGGCGATCTCTTTGTCGCGCTGCGAGGGGAGCGGTTCGACGGCCATACGTTCCTCGCGCAGGCGCATGCGGCCGGCGCGGCCGCGGCGATGGTCGATTCCGACGTCGGTCAGCTGCCACTGCCGACCGTCGTCGTGGACGATACGCGTCTCGCGCTCGGTCGCCTCGCAGCGCACTGGCGCGGCCGCTTTTTCGTCCCGCTCGTCGCCCTGACGGGCAGCAGCGGCAAAACGACGGTGAAGGAGATGCTTGCCGCCATCCTGCGCGAAGCAGCGGGCGGCGAAGAAGGCGACGTAGTGCTCGCGACGCGCGGCAATCTCAACAACGACATCGGCGTGCCCATCATGCTGCTCGAGCTCGCACCGACGCATCGCTATGCCGTGATCGAGATGGGAATGAACCACGCGGGCGAGATCCGGTATCTCACGCAGCTTGCATCCCCGGGGGTCGCGCTCATCACGAACGCCGGACGCGCACACATCGAATTTCTCGGCTCCGAGGAAGCGATCGCGCAGGCGAAAGGCGAGATTTTCGAAGGGCTGAAGAGCGACGGCGTCGCCGTTATCAATGCAGACGACCGACATGCGCCGATGTGGCGGACGCTCGCGGGCACGCGGCGGCAGATCGAGTTCGGCCTAGATCATCCGGCACCGGTGACCGCCACCTACCGCGAACGGACGCTGGAAACCGAGGTCACGCTCACCACCCCGCAGGGCACCGCAGCCACGACGGTGCGCGCGCGTGGAGCGCACAACGTCCGGAATGCGCTCGCGGCGGCGGCCGCTGCGTATGCGCTCGATGTGCCGATCGACACGATCGCGGCAGGTCTTTCGCAGTACTCGGGTGTCAAAGGCAGGCTGCAGATGAAAGCAGGCCTGAACGGGTCGGTCGTCGTCGACGACACGTACAACGCGAACCCGGAGTCGGTGCGTGCCGCGATAGACGTGCTGGCGCAGGCCGTCGGCCGGAAGCTTCTCGTGTTCGGCGACATGGGCGAGCTCGGTCGCGAAGCGCCTCGGCTGCATACGGAGCTCGGCGCTTATGCGAAAACGGCGGGCATCGACCAGCTCGTCACGCTTGGCGAGCACTCCGCGCGCACGACGCAGGGGTTCGGCGCCGGCGCGCACCATTACGACCAGATCGAAGACCTGATCCGCGAAACCGCGAAGCTGCTCGCGCCCGGCGTCACGGTTCTCGTGAAAGGCTCGAGGTTCATGAGAATGGAGCGCGTTGTCGCTGCTCTTGTGAGCGACGGCGGGCAAGCGGGAGGCGAGAAGCGGGAGGCGAAAAAACAATGACTCTGATCGCACTCGGAGCGCGCACATGCTGCTAGAGCTCGCGCAGTGGCTGGCGAAGGACATTCGCGTTTTCAACGTTTTCAACTACATCACGCTGCGCTCGGTCCTGGCGTGTCTCACCGCGCTCGTGCTCTCGTTCGTCGTCGGCCCGGCGATGATCCGGAAACTCACTGCGTACAAGATCGGCCAGTCCGTGCGCAGCGACGGCCCGCAGACGCACCTCACGAAAGCGGGAACGCCGACGATGGGTGGTGCGTTGATCCTGGTCTCGGTCGTGGTGACGACGCTCCTCTGGGCCGATCTCTCGAACCGCTTCGTCTGGGTCGTTCTCGGTGTCACGATCGCTTTCGGGGCGATCGGCTGGATCGACGACTATCGCAAGGTCGTGCACCGCAATCCCAAAGGCCTGTCGGCGAAAGCCAAGTTCTTCTGGCAATCGGTGTTTGGAATTTCGGCCGCGTGGTTCATCGCGTTCTCGACGAATCTTCCCGCGCAAACGGCGATCATCGTGCCGTTTTTCAAGCAGATC
>DASRIK010000603.1:0-6587 GCA_035650035.1 Burkholderiales bacterium
TGAGCACTCCGTAGAGCACCACCTCCGAGCCGCCGGGCAGAACGGTGGCGGCGAGGAAGCTGCTTACGAAGAGCGCCCAGATGGCCTCTTGCGCCATGACGTTGTACATATCGGCGTCGAAGTCTCGCACCATGAACGTGCCGCAGGCACTCGGCGTTCGGTGCCGGAGCGATCGAGACCGGGGTGCGTGGTAAACTGCGGCGCTCCGCATGGCCCCGCATCATTCGCAACCGGATGCGATAGCATCACGACAATGGCCGCCACTCTGATTACCGAAGATTACCGCAACATGCAGCGGGAGATGCATCGCAATCCCGACTATGGCGTCGCATCGGTCGAGTATGCGCCCCTGGTGGCGAAGGTGATGGAGACCACCGGCATTGACGAGATCCTGGATTACGGTGCCGGGAAAGGGCGACTGGGGGAAACGCTCCGGAGCATGTACGAGAACCCGCTCGTCATTCATCACTACGATCCGGCGATTGCCGAGTGGTCCAGGCAACCGGCGCCGTGCCGGCTCGTCGCCTGCATCGACGTGTTGGAACACATCGAGCCCGACCTTCTCGACAACGTGCTCGACGACCTCCGGCGCGTCACGGCGGGCGTAGGTGTATTCACGGTGCACACCGGTGCCGCGGGAAAAGTCCTGCTCGATGGGCGCAATGCGCATCTCATACAGAAACCGCCTTCCTGGTGGCTGCCGAAATTCATGGAACGTTTCGAGCTGAACACGTTCTGCCGCACCCCTGGCGGATTCTATGTAATCGTCGAACGATTGATTAAGGACGCAAGATGAATTACGCAATCGAATATTCCGGCCCAGTAACGTTACCCGTCGCGGAAAGCAACCAGCAGTTTCCCGTCGGCAGGATCTACTGCGTCGGCCGCAATTACGCCGAGCACGCACGCGAAATGGGGCACGATCCCGACCGCGAGCCGCCGTTCTTTTTCATGAAGCCTGCCGATGCGATCGTGATGAGCGGTGCGACGATTCCGTATCCGCAGATGACCAAAGATCTCCACCACGAGATCGAAATGATCGTTGCCATCGGCAAAGGCGGATCCGAAATTCCGGTGGAGCGGGCGCTGGACCACGTGTTCGGCTACGGCGTCGGGCTCGACATGACGCGCCGCGACCTGCAGGGCGAAGCGAAGAAAATGGGCCGGCCCTGGGAAATGGGTAAAGCATTCGACAGCTCCGCGCCCTGCACCGCGCTGAAGACCGTTGCGATGGTGGGCCATCCGGACAAAGGCGCGATCTGGCTCAAGGTGAACGGCAAGTTCACGCAGAAAGGCGATCTTTCGGAAATGATCTGGAACGTTCCTGAGACGATCTCGTATCTCTCGAAGCTCATCACCCTGCGCGCCGGCGACATCATCATGTCGGGGACGCCTGCGGGGGTCGGGCCGGTCAAGGCCGGCGACAAGCTCGAGGGACACGTCGATGGCGTCGGCGATCTGACGATCACCTACCGCTAGCAGGTCAACCCACCCGATACCAACGCGGACATGGCCCCGGCGGCGCGTCAACCGGATCCTGAATTCCAGGCGTTGGTGCGGAGCCGCTATGCGGGAAATCCGCAGGGTATGACGGAGCTCGGCGCGCGGCTCCTCGTCGGGCGCGATGCGCCGCACGCACCTCTCGACGGCGCAGCTTTGATCGCGGAGGCTGCGCAGCAGGGCGATGCAGGTGCGTGGCACTACCTCGCAGTGCTCGCCGCGTCTGGAATTGGGCAGGCGCAAAGCTGGCCCGACGCGTTCAGCGCATTGGACCGTGCGGCGACGCTCGGCCACACGCATGCCCGGCGGCAGCTCGCAGTCCTCGGGGGAATGCAACTCGATGCGGCCGGCGTGCACCGCTGGCTCGCACCGCCCGAGGTTCGTGTGCTTCGCGAGAGCCCTCGCTTCGTCACTTTTGCCGGATTTCTCACGCCGTCGGTGTGCGCGTATCTCATCGAGCGCTCTGCGCCCAGGCTCGTGGCCGCACAGGTAAACGATGCGCGCGGCGGCGGCCTCAGGCTCGATCCGATGCGCACGAATACGACGGCTGTGTATACGCTCGTCGAAACGGACCTCGTGTTGCAGCTCGTGCGCGCGCGCATCGCGGCGGCGGCCCGGGTCGCGTTCGACACGCTCGAGCCGGCGGAGGTGCTGCACTACAGTGTTGGGGAAACGTACAAGCCGCACGTCGATTTTTTTCACGCGAGTCTGCCGAATTTCGCGGAAGAGATGCGAACCAAAGGTCAGCGCGTCAAGACGTGCCTCGTCTACCTGAACGATGATTTCGAAGGCGGCGAGACCGAGTTTTCCCGGATCGGTGTGAAATTCCGCGGCCGCGTCGGCGAGGCGCTCGTCTTCGAAAACGTGCTGCCGAACGGCACGGGCGACATGAAGACGGTGCACACCGGGCTCCCGCCGAGCCGTGGCGAGAAGTGGCTCCTGTCGCAGTGGATGCGCAGCAAAGCGCAGCGCGTCGCGTAGCATCCTCCGCACCTCTTCGAAATTTCAAAGGAGCGAAACAGAAATGGCTGTACAAAAGCGCAGGCTCGGCAAACGGGGACCTGAAGTGCCCGCACTCGGTTTGGGCTGCATGGGGATGTCGATCAGCTATGGCGAGCCGAACGACGAAGAGTCCATCGCGACGATACATCGCGCGTATGAGCTCGGCGTAAATCTCCTCGTCACGTCCGATGCTTACGGAAACGGAATCAACGAAGAGCTGATCGGCAGGGCGATCAAAGGACGCCGCAAGGATTTTCTGATCGCAACGAAGTTCGGCAATCTCGCACTCGCCGGTCGCGGCGATGCGGCGAGCGTCCCTGCGCTTTCCGGCGGTCATCCCGATTACGTGCCGCAGGCCTGCGAAAGAAGCCTGAAGCGTCTGGGTGTCGAAACGATCGATATCTACGGGTTGCATCGCGTCGATGCGACCGTGCCCATCGAAGACACCGTCGGCGCCATGTCGAGGCTCGTGGAGCAGGGCAAAGTACGCTATGTCGCGCTCTCGGAAGCGGGTCCGCAAACGATCGCGCGAGCTCACAAGGTTCATCCGATCACCGCGCTCGAGACCGAGTACTCGCTCTGGAGCCGCGATGTGGAAAGAGGGGTCCTGCCGACGTGTCGTGAGCTCGGTATCGGCTTCATGGCGTACGCGCCGCTCGGCCGCGGCTTCCTCACTGCGACCATCAAGACGCTCGATGCGCTGCTGCCGAAAGACCGGCGGCGCGATCACCCGCGCTTCGAGGCATCGAATATCGAACGCAATCGGGAGCTGCTGAAGCCCATTGAAGCCATCGCGGCCGCGAAGAAAGCGACGCCCGCGCAGATCGCGCTGGCATGGCTGCTCTCACAAGGCGACGACATCGTGCCGATCCCCGGGACGAAACGCCGGAAGTACCTCGAAGACAACGCCCGTGCCGTCGAGACGAAGCTCACGCGGGAGGAAGTCGAAACGCTCGCGAAGGCGTTTGCGCCGGATGCCGCGGCCGGGACGCGTTATCCCGAGAGGCAGCTGAAAGCGCTCGGCATCTAGCGCTGCAGCGGTCTCAAGACAGCTACCAGGGCCGCTCGCCGCGCGCGGCCTTCTCTGCGATATCGAGCTGGAACTCCGGCGGGCCGAACGCCCAGAAGGCCTGCCGGTTCGTGTAGCGGCCGTCCTCGTCGACCACCTGTTCCGAATAGAGCAGCCCGCGCTGGTGCGACTGTGCATAGTCCTTCAGCCAGCTGAGCGCCCGCGGCGGTATACGGCGCCCGACCGGCACGGCGAGATCGACCGGCATGCCGCGCCAGCGCGTCTGGTCGAACAGCACGATCACTTTGGAATTGTTCGGCTTCATCCACTCCGGCAGCGGGCTGCCTTCCATGCGCCAGCCGCAAATGAAATGCACGCACGGGTCGACAGGCCGATGCTCGTAATCGTTGCAGCCCTTGCCCGTGCTGTGTGGGCACGGCCGGCCCGGATATACCGGGACTCCGTTTACGCGGATTTGCAGCCAGCCGTCGCAGCACCCCGTGCAGGGCTGGCAGGTGCGAGTGGTCGCCGGTTTGGTCAAAAGAATCTCTTCAGTAGCTCGTGAGGCTGCCCGCGGACCGCGGCCCGCGATCGAGCGCTGTTGGAGTCACTCTGCCAGCTGGAGTTCATTCACGTTTCGAGATCGCGCGCGAGTCGAGCGAGTGCACGGCTCCAGTCGCCATCCAGGCCCTGCCGGTATATTTTGAACCCCGGAAACCATGGTGAAGACCGCCCCGAGTGCATCCATCGCCACTCGGCGGGCGCGGGTACCAGCACGCGGGCATTTCTGCCGACCGCCGCGCGAAGGTGCATGTTGGTATTGCTCACCCCTACATACTCGTCGAGCAATGCGAGGAGGGCCAGCATGCTCTCCAGGTCTTCGTTATAGGCGGTGAAATCGTGCACGGCCCGGCCGAGTGCCTGCGCAAGCGTTTCGATCTCGCCTGGGGCCGGCTTGCGCTGCAGAGCGATGACCGTGCCCGCGGATGCGCTGATGGCGGTTGCGAGATCGGGTAGCGCGATGTGCTTGTACAGCATCCAGCTCACCGAATCCTGCTGCTCGGGCGGCGTTCCGGCGCGCCACGTAAGTCCGATATAAGGCGGTGGGCCCACTGCGGCGAGCTTTTGGCGCATTCGAGCGAGGCTCTCCGCCAGTGGTTCGAGCGCGATACTCTCCGGCACTGCAGGCCAGTAGATCCGCGTTGCCTCCGCGAACTCGCGCATCAGAGGTTCACGCGGGCTCTCGCTGAACGGCAGACGAGAAGAAGGCGCCGCGCCGAGCGCATGCGGCAGATCGCCGAGGAGAATATAAATATCGGCGTCGGGTAGCGGGGCGCTTTCGTCGACGACCTGCGCGAAGTGCGGAACGCGCGCGAGCAGGCTCGTGATTTTAGTCGCCGCGCAATAGCTCACCCGTGCGCCACGCGCGGCCAGCACTCGCGCGTAGCGCAGAAAAAAGATTTCATCGCCGAGGCCCTGCTCGCGGAGCACGCAGATGCGTCGGCCGTTTACGTCGGCCGGAACCGTGTACGACAGTCCGAGCTTCGAATGTTTGTCCCGGAAACGTATCGCGGCGGGTCGGAGACCGTAGTCGGTCCAGCCGTCCTGCAGCGCGCCGTGTGCCAGCAGCGCATTGCCGAGAAGCTGCGCAGGTGTCTCGTCGTCAGGACTTCGCCCGAGCGCATGGATCAGAGCGCGGCGACTTTCAGCCGCGCGCCCGACTTCCATCAAAGCGGCGCCATAGTGAGCGAGGTGTTTCGTGTTGCCGGGCGCGCACCGCGCAGCCGCCGCGTGCGAAGACAGCGCTTCGAGCAGGCGGCCCTGGTGACCCAGCGCTGCCGCGAGAAATGCATGTGGTTCCGGGTTCTGTGGCTCGAGTGCGATGATGTCGCGCCAGATGCTTTCCGCTTCCGCCAAACGCCCGACATCCATCGTGAGCGAAGCGAGATTGAAGCGCGCGGCCATGTGCTCCGTATCGATGTCGAGGCACGCACGATATTCCGCTTCTGCATCAGTGAAACGCCCGGTCGCATGTAAGACGCGCCCGAGATTGTTGCGTGCTTCGGGATCTCGCGGTTCGAGCTCGGCTGCTTTCCGATAGGCGTCGATCGCTGCTTCGGGGCGCTGCAGGTCACGCAGCACGTTGCCGAGGTTGAGCCACACGAGCGGCGCCGTCGGGAAACGCTGAGCCTGCCGTCGCAGTAACGCTTCCGCATCGAGAAGCTTGCCTTGAAGGGCGAGCGCGGCCGCGACGCCCACCTGGAAATGAGCTTCCTTGGGGGCGAGACGGCTGGCTTTCCGGAATGCCTCGCACGCTTCGGGGTAACGCCTCACTGCAAGGTAAGCCTGGGCGAGGTTGGCGAGCAGGTTCGGATTGTCCCGCTGAAACCGCGTGGCGCGCTCGAGGTACGGCACGGCCTCCGCCGGCCGACCCAGCTGGAGGAGCCCGGTTCCAAGGAGGTTCTGGGCGACCGGGTGGTCGGGGACGATCGCGAGAATCTGCCGGTACGCTTCCAGCGCTGCGTCGATGTCGCCGCGCTCGTGGGCGGCGATTGCGCGCTCGAGTCGCTGCCGCGCTTGCGTTTGAGTCATGTCGTAAGCCATTGAAGCGCAATTGTACTTACACTGGAACTGGGGTTACATGTTGCGCAAATACAACACTAAGCCGTCGTTCAAGGCACAGCCGGACGGCCGTTACCCCAAAACCCGCGCTTCTCAGGCGTACGGAAAGCCGCCGCGCGCCCGTCGGAGTGCTGTTGCATTGTCGCAACAGCGACGGGTGCCAAACGCCCAAAACAACGTAAATCTGTTGAGAGCGCTTGCAGCCGCTTGGCATACTCCGACTAACCTCCGCATCAGGGGGAGTAAGGGTGTCCCGAGGACCTCTTGAGGGAGACGGGATTCAAAAACATCACAGGAGATCGTTATGCAGAAGAAACTCATGGCAGTGGCGGTAGCGGGCATGCTCGGTGCCCCTGCTGTCGCGCTCGCGCAATCGAGCACTGTCCAGATTTACGGCACGTTGTACATGGAGTATTCGCGCATCGACCAGGGTGGTCCGCGCCAAGATGTCGAT
>DASRIK010000604.1:0-3063 GCA_035650035.1 Burkholderiales bacterium
TGCGGCCTCGTAACCTCCCGCGATACGCAGCAGCGTGGTCTTCCCACAGCCTGACGGCCCCAGCACCGCGAGGAGTTCTCCCGCCGTCAATGCGAGCGAAATATTCCGGACGGCCTGTACGCTGCCGAAGCTCTTCGATACATCCAGGAACTCGAGCATGCCGGCTTATACAAGCACTTCGCGATTCCAGCGGGCTGTCATATCGTCCCAGTGCCGGAGATAGGTGTCGTACGGATAATATTCGAGCTTCGTAAAATCGGCGTCGGTGTGAGGATTCACGCGCGCCCAGAGCGGATCGCCCGCAGCTTGCGCGGCGGCTACCTCGGGAATCGGGCTCGGAAACCCGGCGGCGGCGTATTCGCGCTGGAACTCGACGCTGGCGAACTGGTTGATGAACTCGTGCGCGAGCTCGCGGTATCGGGTACCGCGCGGCACAAGCCAGATCGCCTGAAAGTGGGCGCGGTCGTCCGTCAAAAAGATATCGAGCGAGCGCTGTTCGCGCAGCAGACCGAAGGTGTCCACGCTATGAATGTTGCCGGCTTCCACGGCGCCTTGCAGGAGATTGAACGCCATGTCCGGCGATGTCGTCCACCAGTGCGCAATTTTTCGCCGCTGGTCGCGTGCGAAGGAGAAATTATCCGCGAAATCCTCAGCGAGGGCCTGCGCGGCACATCCGGGATATCGCGCCGCCGCAAACGTATAAAGCGACATATAGCTGGCGCGGTAGAACCCTGGGCGGCGATCCAACACCTCGCGCCAGCTTTCGGGGCGCGAGATGGCGGACGTGTTGTAGATCCCCGTGTGCAGAGCATCCGGCCACGTCAATCCCCAGCCGGCTTCAAAGACCCAGTTGCGCAGAGCACTCGGGTGGAATAGCCGTGCATTCGGAATGAGGCTCCAGTCGAGCTTCTGAAAATAGCCGCGGCGGATGACGGCATAAACCGCGAACGGCGCCACGATCATGACGTCGTAGGGCGGCTGATCGGGCGGCGCGATCAGGAGTTTTGGAATCTCCTCGCCCCAGCCGTTATCGAACAGCACTGTCGCCCCGGTTGCTTTTTCGAACATCGGCTTGAGCGAGCGCTCGAAGGTCTGTCCCCATGGTCCTGCCCACGTGAACACGGTAAGCGCCGGTCTTCGGCCGCGGCGCGAACATCCGCAGACTGCGGCCGATGCGAGCAGGGACCTTCGCGTCAGCACCATGCCGCCACCAGCCGCTCGCGGATTTCTTCTGCATCGAGCGGAACATTGCCCAGAAAGTCGCGATGCGAGCGCCCGGCGCGATACTGTGGCGCGCGAAGCGGCGGCTTCAGGAAATGCTCTGCTCGGTGCCCGTCGAAGCTGTAGAGAATCGTTCCGTGATGGAGGATCGCGGTCTGAGTTCGCCGCTGCGCGTTCCCGGAGACTTTGCGATCGTCGAGCGAAAGGTCGGAGCCCTCGCTGCGCAATCCTGGAACTCCAAGCGCCCGCCGCACGAGGGTCATAGTCCACTCGAAACTGTAGCGAACGTCGCGCCACCTGACGTTCCATTCCAGCGGAAGCACGATCGAATAGTTCAAACAACCCGGTCCGAGTAAAACGGCTCCGCCGCCGGAGCAGCGCCGCAGCACGGGAATGCGGCTGCGCCGGCACAGGTCCAGCTTGACATCGCGCTCAACGCGCCCGGAGCGCCCGAGGACGACACATTCCTGCACGGTCTCCCAAAATCGCATCACGGGATGCCCAGCATGGAGCAGGTCTTCATCGAATCGAAGATTGTCAGACGCATCGCTGAGTTCCACGTCGATTAGCGATAGTCTGTCCGGACGCATGTTTTACTGCAAGCTCCTGTCCATGATACCCATGCAGTAATGGCCGACGCCGCACACAGGCCCGTCTATCTCGACTGCGCCGCCACCACTCCGGTCGACGCGCGGGTGCGCGATGAGGTGCTGCTCTATCTGGAGGATGAGTTCGGGAACGCAGGCAGCCGCACGCATGAGTACGGACGCCGTGCACGTGAGGCTGTGGAGGTCGCGCGCAATCGAGTGGCTGCCGTAGTGAAGGCTTCGCGCGGCGACGTCTTCTTCACCAGCGGTGCTACCGAGAGCAACAACCTCGCGATCCTTGGTCTCAGCACTGAATCCGAGCGCCGGCACATCGT
Organism: Burkholderiales bacterium; assembly: GCA_035650035.1. Taxonomy (GTDB): domain Bacteria; phylum Pseudomonadota; class Gammaproteobacteria; order Burkholderiales; family SG8-41; genus JAQGMV01. The sequence continues at coordinate 2,144 of DASRIK010000604.1, forward strand.
GACTTCGCGCATCGAGCATCATGCCGTGCTGGAACCCGTGAGTGAACTGGAGCGCCGTGGTTTCGATGTGACGTATCTAAGCCCTGAAACAGGAGGATGGATCGCGTCCGAGGCCGTGCGCGATTGGCTACGCTCGGACACCGTTCTGGTCAGCATCATGCATGCCAACAACGAGACGGGAGTGCTGCAGCCGGTAGCGGCAATTGCCGACGCGATTGGCGATCATCCCGCGTTCTTTCACGTGGACGCGGCGCAGGGATTCGGCAAAGACATCGCACCGCTCGAACACCCCCGCATCGATATGATCAGCGTCAGCGGCCATAAGATTCACGCACCGAAGGGAGTCGGAGCCCTGATTCTGCGCCGCCGCAATGGACAGCGGCCTCCCGTGCAGCCGCTGCTGTACGGCGGCGGCCAGGAGCGCGGATTACGCCCGGGAACTCTCCCGGTGCACCTGATCGCGGGATTCGGCAAGGCCGCCGAGCTCGCGCTCGTCGAGTGGCCCGCGCGCGACCGGTGTTGCCGGGCTTTCCGCGAACGGCTATTGGAAGGGCTGGCACCGCTCGGTCCTATAATCCACGGTGACTCCGCGCGCTCGCTTCCAAATATCGTGAACCTCAGTATTCCGGGAGTGGATTCCGAAAGCGCAATGGAGGCCTGGTCGGATTACGTGGCCATTTCGGATGGCGCGGCATGCACGTCGGCATCGTACACCTGCAGCCATGTGCTGTCGGCGATGCGCCTTCCGGAAGAGCAGATCGCCGGCGCGCTGCGATTCTCCTGGTGTCACACATCATCGCTGCCCGACTTTGCCGGCATGATCAAGGCGATACGGTCGTGAAGCCGGAGACCGTCGCGTACAAGCGAGCGCGCTTCTCCACGCGGCTGCCGGTCGAATATCGCTACACCGCCTCTCACTA
>DASRIK010000605.1:0-4887 GCA_035650035.1 Burkholderiales bacterium
AGTTCGTCGATCGCGGCACCGAGGACGAGGTGGCGCTCAGGAACAACCGCGCCGTGTTCGAGCGCATCCGCTTCAAGCCGCGAACGCTCGTCGACGTGTCCAGGCGCACGCAGGAGATCACGCTGTTCGGCCAGAAACAGAAGATGCCGATCTGCATCGCGCCGACGGGTACCGCAGGACTGATGTGGCACGAAGGGGAAATCGCGCTCGCGCGTGCCGCGAAGGATGCCGGCATCCCGTTCACCCTTGCGACCGGGTCGATGACGGCGATGGAACGAGTCGCAGAGGAAGCCGGCGGTCGCCTGTGGTTTCAGCTCTACATGTGGCCCGACAAATCGATGTCGCACAAGCTTGTGGAGCGCGCCAGGGCAGCGGGCTACGAAGCCCTCGTCGTGACTGTCGATGGCGCGGTGTCCGGAAATCGCGAATACAACCTGCGTAACGGTTTTACGATTCCGTTTACTTTCACGCGCAAGAACGTCACGGACGTGCTCATGCATCCGCGCTGGCTGTTCGGCGTCCTTGCCAAGTACGTGATGACGACGGGCATGCCGCGCTACGAGAACTACCCGAGCGAGATCAAATACAAAGTCACCGCGAGGCCGATGGGCCGTTCGCAGATGAAGAACGATTCGCTCAACTGGGAAGACCTCAAAGTGTTGCGCGACATGTGGCCGGGCACACTCATCGTGAAAGGCATCGCGCACCCGCAGGACGCGATATTGGCCGCCGATTGTGGCGCCGATGGCGTGGTGGTCTCGAACCACGGCGGACGTAATCTCGACGGTTCCATGGCACCCCTGGAAGCGCTGCCTGACGTCGTCGATGCCGTCGGCAAGCGTATCCAGGTCATCGTCGACAGCGGCTTCCGGCGCGGATCGGATGTGGTGAAGGCGCTCGCGCTCGGCGCGCACGCCGTGCTGATCGGCCGGGCAACACTGTACGGCGTCGCGGCGGGTGGATACGCCGGCGCGACGCGGGCGATCACGCTCTTCCGCGAAGAGATCGACCGTGTGATGGCGCTTCTCGGTGCACGCACTGTCGCGGAGCTTGGCCCCGAGCTTCTGCACTTCGCCGACAGCGCGTTCCGGCGTCCCGGGTCAGTGCGCGCTGACCTCAGGCTCGTCGAGACCGCGCGCGCCCCGGCCGAAGCGCAACGCTGACGAAAATCGGCTCATACCCTGACGTTTTGGGCCGTTATTTCGGGCGCCCGGGCCGTGCCAGATTTCGCTTGACGTCGTCTGACGACGCGTATACCGTGGCGGCGTGTTTAGTTCTAAGTTCTTGAGAAGTCGACCCTGAAGTTGTCTGGTGTTGGTTCTTCAGAGGCTTGGAGATTAAACATCGGTGGGGCTCAAAAGCCTCGTTTAATTTCTTGAAGGAAGACAACACAAATGGCAACTGGTACGGTGAAGTGGTTCAACGATTCGAAAGGTTTTGGTTTCATTACGCCTGATGGCGGCGGCGAAGATCTCTTCGCGCATTTCTCGGCCATCAACATGCCGGGATTCAAGACGCTGAAGGAAGGTCAGAAGGTGAGCTTCGAAATCACCGCCGGCAACAAAGGCAAGAAGCAGGCGAGCAACATCCAGGCGATCTAAGCGCCACCTCGAATTGAAAAAGCCGGGCTGCACGCCCGGCTTTTTTCTTTGGGTGATCGTTTGCGATCGCAGGCCAGCGAGATGCGCGAAGCGCATACGTGGGACGTTTTCTGCCGCGTCGTCGATCACTTCGGCGATGCGGGCGTGTGCTGGCGGCTCGCGCGTCAGCTCGTGTCCGAGCACCGCGCGCACGTGCGTTTGTGGATCGACGATCTGCAAAGTCTCATGCGTCTGCATCCCGGGTTTCATGCGCTCGAGCAGCAGCGGGTCGACGACGTGGACGTATACCGGTGGGGCGAGCGGTTTACGCACGTGCAGCCGGGCGACATCGTAGTCGAAGCGTTCGGGTGTGGCCTGCCCGACGAGTACGTGAGCGCCATGGCACAGGGCCGGCGCCGCCCCGTGTGGATCGTGTTGGAGTATCTGAGCGCCGAAAGCTGGGTTGTCGAACATCACGGCCGGCCTTCGCCGCATCCGCGCTTGCCGCTCGAGCGCTATTTCTTTTTCCCCGGCTTCGTTCCCGGCACAGGCGGCGTGCTGCGAGAAGCCGACCTCTTCGAGCGTCGTGATCGTTACGACGTCGCACAGCGCGATGTCTTCTGGCGGTCGTTGACGTTCGAGCCGCCGGCGCCCGATGCGCTGACCGTTTCGATCTACGCATACGAACACGCGCCGCTCGCCGACCTTCTGCATTGCTGGGAGCGCGGCGAACGTCAGGTGGTCGTCGCTGTACCCGAAGCCCCGATCTGGCGCCTGGTGCTGCAACACTTCGGCACTGTGGAAGCACCTTCGAATCGGGCGTTGGCCCGCGGTGCGCTCGAGGTGCGTCTTCTTCCGTTCGTGCCGCAGGCTCGCTACGACGAGCTTTTGTGGGCGTGCGACTGCAACTTCGTCCGGGGCGAAGACAGCTTCGTGCGTGCGCAATGGGCCACACATCCGTTCGTGTGGCATGTCTACCCGCAGGCCGAGCACGCGCACTGGCGCAAGCTCGAGGCGTTTCTTACGCTTTACGCACAGGGCCTGTCGCCGCGTGCTTGCGAAGCGGCCGGGAACTTCATGCGTGTGTGGAACCAATCCGAGGGACCGGAAGTCACAATCGCCTCCGCGTGGCAGGCGTTTTCCGCGGAGCTCGATGTTCTGCGGCACTGGGGACGCGAGTGGGCCGGCCGTATTGGGGATGTCGGGTCACTGACAGCCAATCTGGCGCGTTTCTGTCTCGGCAAGCTAAAATAGCAGTTTTGCGTCAAGCACATAGGGATTGCCATGAAAACGGCACAGGAACTCAGGGTAGGCAATGTGATCCAGGTGGGCAAAGACCCGCTCGTTGTCCTGCGAGCGGAATTCAACAAGTCGGGTCGCAATGCTTCGGTCGTGAAAATGAAGCTGAGGAACCTCCTTTCCGGGAGCACGACCGAAACGGTTTACCGGGCGGACGAGAAGTTCGACGTCGTAACGCTCGAGCGGAAGGAGGTCGCGTACTCGTACTACGCGGAGCCGTCTTACGTATTCATGGACGACGCCTTCAATCAGTACGAAGTCGACAAGGAGAACCTGGGCGATGCCCTCAACTACCTCGAAGACGGAATGCCGGTCGAAGTCGTGATCTACAACGGCCGTCCTATCTCGGTGGAGATCCCGCAGACAGTCGTGCGCGAGATCGCGTATACCGAACCCGCCGTGCGCGGCGATACGTCCGGCAAGGTGCTCAAGCCCGCGAAGCTGAACACCGGGTTCGAAGTGCAGGTGCCGCTGTTCTGCGCCACCGGCGACAAGATCGAAGTGGACACGCGCACGGGCGAGTACCGCAGCCGCATGAAAGGCTGAGTCCCGATAGTCAACAAAAAAGGCACCTTCGGGTGCCTTTTTTGTTGGGCCCAATAAAACCGACCGCCCTCGGGCAGCCGGTTTCATGCGCGGATGCGTTAGTACTTCGGAGCGCTCCGGCTTCCGGCCGCACCTCCGCCGCTGCCTTCCGGTTTCACGCCCGGCACGGTGCTCGAGCTTGCGCCCGTTTCATTGGTGCTCGTCGCACCCACGTTGGCGCCGGTCGTCGTTCCGGTCGCGCCCGTTGCGTCGGTCGCTCCCGACTTGGCAGTGCTACCGGTCTTGTCCTTGTCGCTCATGCCCTTGGCTGTGCCCGGCTTCGTGCTGCCGCTGCCTTCGGGCTTGACGCCCGGGATAGTCGAGCTGCCGGAGACCTCATTGGTGCTGGTTGCACCGATGTTTGCTCCTGCGGCACCAGCGGCTCCGGTCGTAGCGGCACTCGAGGCGCCGGTGGTGCGATCGCCGGTCGCAGAACGATTGGTTTTGAGATCGGCGCTACCGCTGCCCTGGCCTTTGATATTGGTGTTCGACGAGCCCGCCGTCTCGTTCGAGCTGCTGGCGCCGATGCCAGCGCTGCCGGCCGTGCCGCTCTGCGCAAAGACCGGAGCAGACAAGCCGAGCGCGGCCAGTAAGAGAACGCATTTACGAAGTTTCATGATCACTCCTCTTGAAAGTTGCCAGTCCCAGATTGCAACTTCCGTGCCGGTGTGTGAATTATTTCCGCTACAAAGGCTGGCCGACGGTTCCCGGGCGAGCCATAAGTGCCGGAGCGCGCACGATTAACAGCAAGCGCCACGTTGCAGCGCGTACGGGTGCTATATTGGTGGCCCCCGATTTGGACGATGGACAGGCGAGACGATGAAGCACGCGGCAAGGTTCGCAACGGCGACGGTTTTTCTGGCGGTCGGCATGAGCTTCTGGCAGTTCGCGCACGCCGATATTGAAGCAACCACCCCGGACGGCCGACGCGTCCTGCTGAGGGAGAACGGCACGTGGCTTATATCGAGACGAGGCAGAAAGAGACGACGCCTGCCACGACAAAAGACAGGGAGGGCGCCAAAGTGGCGAGCGCGAAGGAAGGCGGCGCCAAGGAAACCAAAGCCGACAAAAAGGATGGCGAGCTACTGCTGCTCATCGATGGCAGGATCGAAGGCGGCAACGCCTGCCGCTTCGGGCTGCAGCTCGTGAACAAGCTCCCGTACGAGGTGACGAGTCTCGTCCTGCACTTCTCCGCGTTCCGCCCGGACGGCGTGCTTTACGCAACCGAAACGCCCGGGTCGGGGTTCGGGGCTTTGAAGCCGGGCAATAGCCAGCGCCGTGAGCTCGAGTTCCGCGGCATCGGGTGCAAGGAAATCGCGCGGCTTCAGGTAAGCGGCGGCGATCGCTGCACGATGGGCGAGCTGCATCGATGGTCCGACATCGATGAAGTCAGAGGACAGTGCCTCGCGCGCGTTAAAGTGGT
>DASRIK010000606.1:0-2422 GCA_035650035.1 Burkholderiales bacterium
TGCTTGCGGTTGGCGGCTCGACGAATGCGATCGTGCATCTCGCCGCCGTCGCGGGTCGCCTCGGCATCGGTATAGACCTCGATGCGTTCGACCGCATGGGCCGCGACACGCCGGTTCTCGTCGATCTGAAGCCGACCGGCCAGCATTACATGGAAGACCTCTACAACGCCGGCGGACTTGCGACGATTCTGCGCGAGCTCGGCCCGCTCATCCACCAGGCCGCGCGCACGATCACGGGCAGGACACTGGCGGAAGACCTCGCGGACGCGCACGGACCGCGCGAGCAGAACGTCGTGCGTCCCCGCAGCGCGCCGATCTACAGGGAAGGCGGTATCGCGGTGCTGCGCGGCAACCTCGCGCCGGATGGTGCGATCATCAAACAGTCGGCTGCGAGTGAAAAGCTCATGCGGCATACGGGACGCGCAGTCGTGTTCGAGTCCCTCGAAGACCTTGCAAACCGCATAGACGATCCGGCGCTCGACGTCACCGCCGACGATGTGCTCGTGCTGAAGAACGCCGGGCCCAAAGGCGCGCCGGGAATGCCGGAAGCAGGTTACATACCCATACCGCGCAAGCTCGCTCAACAGGGTGTCAAAGACATGGTGCGCATATCGGATGCACGCATGAGCGGTACTGCGTTCGGGTCTATCGTGCTGCACGTAACACCCGAGTCCGCAGTCGGAGGACCGCTTGCGCTCGTGCGCAGCGGCGATTCGATACGGCTCGATGTACCGGAGCGCCGCCTCGAGCTGCTCGTCGATGAAAGCGAGCTCGCGCAGCGTCGGTCACAATGGCGCGCGCCCGCGCGGCACGATGAAGACGATCGCGGTTATCGCAAGCTCTTCCTCGAGACGGTGCAGCAAGCCGATCGTGGATGCGACTTCGATTTTCTGGCGCCGAAGGTTACAATGCGCATTCCAGGGATGCGCCGTGGCGGTTAGCGATAGAAGCGCCGCGAGCAATTTTTCGTTTACGTAACTCAGCCACTCATGTCTTCAACGCTGGCACATGGGCGACGGTATGCCGTTCGCCGCTCGAACATTCACGGTCGAGGCGTGTTCGCCTTGGTCGATATACCGAAAGGCACTCGCCTGATGGAGTACGTCGGTGAGCGGATCAGCCATAACGAGGCCGATCGGCGTTACGCCGTCGAACACGAGCACTCGCCGCACACGATGCTTTTTTCGGTCGATGACAAGACCGTGATCGACGCGACGCGCTGGGGCAACTCGGCGCGTTTCATCAATCATTCCTGCACTCCGAACTGCGAGGCGATAGAAGAGGAAGGCAGGATCTTCATCGAGACCACACGGAGAGTACCGGCGGGGGGCGAGCTCACCTACGACTACAATCTCGTTCTCGAAGAGCGGCATACACCGGCCGTCAAACGCGCGCACGCCTGCTTCTGCGGCACACGCAATTGCCGTGGCACGCTGCTCGGAAGCAAACGCTAGGACGAGCCTGACAAGACGAACGGAGACGCATGGCGATCGACCCCGAACAAATAGAACGTGTGTACTCCAACTATGCAGGCGTTTACGACCGGGTATTCGGGCGGGTTTTCCAGGGGTCGCGCGAAGCGGTCGTGCGCAATCTCAAGGTCGAGCCGGGCGAGCGCCTGCTTGAGGTCGGCGTAGGCACCGGGCTTTGCCTGCCCTTGTACCCCCCGAATTGCGATATCACCGCGATCGACCTTTCGGAGCCGATGCTCGAAAAAGCCGCGGCGCGCGTGAAAGAGCACGGCCTCACCAACGTGAAGCTGATGAGGATGGATGCCGGGGCGATGGATTTCCCGGACTCGACCTTCGACACGGTAATCGCTGCCTATGTAGTCACCGCGGTGCCCGACTACCGGAAGCTCATGAAGGAAATGATCCGGGTCTCGCGCGCCGGCGGACGCCTGATCCTGCTCAATCACTTTACGCAGGAGCATCCGATCATCGCCGCGGTCGAGAAAGCGATTTCGCCCATTTGCACGCGCATCGGATTTCGCACCGACCTCTCGGTCGATGAAGTGATCGACGGCTGGCCGCTCATCAAGGAGCGCGACCAGCGCGTGAAGCCGCTCGGCATGTGGCACATCGTCGAGTGCACGAACAACAAGAAGGAACCCTTCGTTTAGCACCACCCCGTAACTGGTGAGCGGGGGCGTCGAAGACGCGGGGTCCCCGCGAACGTCACATTCGAACGCCAATTAGAACTCACGTCCGAGCGTGCGAGGCCTGAGGAGACTGGCGGGGGCGTCGAAGACGCGGGGCACGCTGAAGCCTGGAAGAGGGGCCCCGCCTTGGCGGGGATCTGACGGCGAAAGCGTGCGTAAGACCGCGGTTCTAATGCGCGTGCCTCAGCCCGCTTCCGGGTCGCACCTGCCGCTCCGCGGCAGGCACTGCTCCGCCGTCCGCGGTCTCCCGCGAACGTAACA
>DASRIK010000607.1:0-4429 GCA_035650035.1 Burkholderiales bacterium
CGATGAACTCGCAGGCCCGCTTCGTCATCAGGTCGGTCAGATAACCCTGCTCCTGAACCTTGTCGCCGTTGAGAAACATCTCGGGATCGCGATACGATCGCGAGCCGCCCATCATCGTGTACGTGAACTGATAGCCGTGCCCGGGACGATCGTCATTGCCCATGTGCCATTTGCCCACATACCCGCAGCGATAGCCTCCGCGCGCCAGCAAATCGGAGATCATGATTTCCTTTTCGAAGGACGCGGGCGGAGCGAGCTGGCCTTGCGGCGGGTTCTCGACCGGCTTCGGCGTGAGGAAGTCGTGAATGCCGTGCTGGCGCGGCACGCGCCCGGTGAAGAGCGTCGCGCGGCTGGCCGAACAGATCGGGGTCGCGACGAAGCTGTTCACAAAGCGCATACCCATGCGCGAGAGCCTGTCGATGTTCGGCGTCTTGATTTCCTTATTTCCGTAGCAGCCGAGCATCCACGCCCCGAGATCGTCGGCGAGAATCAGCAGAATGTTCGGCCGCTGAGCAGTCTGCGCCGCGAAGGCCGCGCCAGCGCCGGTCAGCAGGAAGTCTCTACGCCGCAAACCCACTCACACTGTCCTTTCTACTGGAAATTGTGGGGCAGCTTGTTGAGCTGCGGGCCGATTGTCAATCGGCCCTTCGCGTTATGCGGACGCGAAGAGCGGCGGTTAGCAACCGCCGCGCAGGATGCCATCCTGCCCCACCAGTAATTACAATACATCCGCGAATCCTCGCTTCAAGTGCCGGAAAAACAGACCGCCGAGCAGGAACGCGCTAACCGCACACGCCACCAGGATCGTCAGCTCCTCGATCGACGGCAGCCGGTACGACAAAAGCCGGTCCCGATACGCGCGCACCACGTATGCCAGCGGATTCCACTGGACCACGAACCGGACTCGCTCGGGCACCTCTTTCTCGCTGATGAAAATCGGCGTCATCCAAAACCAGAATGTCATCACCACCGCCAGGATCTGCGCCGTGTCCCGCAGATAAACCTGCAGACTCGAAACGATCCACCCGATGCCCACCGCGAACATGCCGAGCAGCAGCATGTAAATGGGAAGCAGCCATGCCATCGGACTGATGCCGTCCGACCAGATACCGACAACCACCAGCACCATGGCCAGCGCCAGCAGATGACTGATCAACGATGACAGGAAGATCGACACGGCGATGATCTCGGACGGGAAAACGGTCTTCGTAATCAGGTTCGCCTGCTCCACCAGCGATGAGGCGGATCGAAGGACGGTCTCCTGGAAAAGCAGCCACGGGAGAAAACCGCAGAACAGAAATACGCTGTAGTTGTCCGTGACCTCGCCCGGCGGCATCTGATGCTTCAGGCAAATTTGAAAGACGAAGGTCCAGCTTGCCAGGAGTACAAGCGGATGAATCAACCCCCAGAGCCATCCCGCAGCCGAGCCCACAAATCGCTGCCGAAAGTCACGCCGCACGAGCTGGAAAAGGAGCGTGCGGCCGGCGATCAGGTTGCGAAGGAAATGTTTTCCGGGGAACTGCGCCATGAGTAAAGCGGGCTAATATTCTCCCAAAGCCCGGCTGATCCAGGAGGAAAGCCTCGCCGTAAAACCATACCGCTCATCGAGGGCATAAGCGATCATTGCGCCCAGCAAAATCAGGAGACAGGCCAGGACCACATCGATTTCGATTGCAGACATCTTTGGATTGAATTGAAAATTGAATTATACACTGGCGCCCTTTCGATGTATCGCCGCTATAATGCGCTGTATGGCCACGGCCCAGCACGCCGGAGTACCGGAGATCGTTACGCTGAAGAGCCTGCAGGTCCAGGATCTCGATCCGGTGCTCGAGGAGGAGGCGCTGGCATGGCGCTCGCTGCTGCGCTGGGACTTCACCGCCTCCGCTGAACTCGTGCGCCGGTTTCTCCGGATCCATGCGCTCGCCGGCTACGCTCTGATCTCCCGCGATCGCGTCGCCGGCTACTGCTATTACGTCTGCGAAGAACGCAAGGGTCTGATCGGCGATCTGTTCCTCGCACGCGAACACGCCGGCACGCAGAACGAGGACCATCTCCTCGGCGCTGTCTTGAACGAGCTCATCTGCACGCCGTATCTGCAGCGAATCGAAGCGCAGTTGATGATGCTGCATGGACCCTTCGAGCGGCCCATGCCGCTGGCCGCCTTCTCAGAAGTTTTTCCGCGAATCTTCATGATGGCGGATCTCGCCGAGGTGGCTCAGCTTCCGGCCGCCTCCGCTGCGCACTCCACGCGCATCGTCCCCTGGAGTGAGCATCGTCAGGAAGAAGCCGCTATGCTGATCGCCTCGGCCTACCAGGGTCATGTCGACAGCCGCATCAACGATCAGTACCGCTCCTATGCCGGCGCCAAGCGCTTTTTGCTGAACATCGTCCAGTATCCGGGCTGCGGCAAGTTTTATCCGGCGGGTTCCTTCATGGCCGAGGACTCGAAGGGCCGCCTGTGCGGGATCGTACTCAGCAGTCATATCGCCGATGACGTCGGCCACGTCACTCAGATCTGCGTCGCCCCGGAATGGAAAGGCCGGGGGATCGGTTACGAACTGATGCGAGCGGCTCTGCTGGCCATGCAGCGTGCAGGTTGCGACCGCGTAAGCTTGACGGTCACCGCATCGAACCCAGGCGCGATTCAGTTGTATCAGCGTATGGGCTTTCGAGCTACCCGGAGATTCGCCGCCTACGTGTGGGATGGATTCTGATCGAGCGCCGCTGCTCTCGCTCGACCGAACATGAAATAGATCACCAGTCCGGCCAGCAGCCAAACGAAGAATCGGATCCAGGTCTCGAGCGGAAGGCCGAGCATCAGCACGAAGCAGCAAACGATTGACAGGATCGGGATCAGGGGTACCAACGGGACGCGAAATCCTCTCGGCCTCTCCGGCTGATGTCTGCGCAGCATCAGCACGCCCGCCGAAACGATCACGAACGCAAACAGCGTTCCGATATTGGAAAGATCGGCGAAGGTTCCGATATCCCACACACCGGCCGGAACGCCGACGGCAAACCCGGCAATCCAGGTGCTGACGTGCGGCGTCTTGTGCCGCGGGTGCACGCGCGAGAAGTACGAAGGGAGCAGGCGGTCGCGCGACATCGCAAACCAGACACGCGCCTGCCCGTATTGAAACACGAGCATCGACGACACCATGCCCATCAGCGCGCCCACGCCGACCACGCGCCGCACGTTGTCATAGCCGAGGTCCTTCAGCGCGTTTGCGACCGGAGCCGCATTGCTCAGCTTCGTCCAGTTGACAACCCCGGTCAGCACCAGCGCGACACCGACATACATCACAGTGCAGATCAATAGAGTCATCAAAATGCCGAACGGCAGATCGCGTTGCGGCCTCTTGCACTCCTCGCCCGCCGTGGACACGGAGTCGAAGCCGATATAAGTGAAGAACACGATGGCCGCGCCCGTGAGGACTCCCGAGAATCCGTTCGGCATGAACGGACGCCAGTTCTCTGTCTTCACCGCGCCCGCCGCCGCGACGATGAAAATCGCAATCGCGAGCAGCTTCACGATCACCATTACGTTATTGGCGCCCGCGCTCTCCCGGACGCCTTGCACCAGCACGTAAGTCAGCGCCATGATGATCAGGAACGCGGGAAGGTTGAAGTAGCTGCCTGTAAACTGGCCGCCCATGATCATGGGGCCCGACAACGCCTGCGGCAGATGCGCTCCGAATACCGCGTCCAGAATATCGTTGAAATACGCCGAGAATCCAACAGCAACGGCCATGTTGGACACTGCGTATTCCAGGATCAAATCCCAACCGATGATCCACGCGAATATTTCGCCCAGCGTGGCATACGCGTATGTGTACGCGCTGCCGGCGATGGGAATCATTGACGCGAGTTCGGCATAACACAGCGCGGCAAAACTGCAAACGATCGCCACGAGAACAAACGACAGCGAGATGGCAGGACCGGCGCCCGGACGTCCAATCATAGACGTGGGATTGCCGCCATGCCGAAGAATATCGAGGACGGGAGCGTGCAGGATGGAGGGCACGGCGAGATTCTCTCCCGCCGCCGCCGTGCCCGTCAGGATGAAAATGCCGGAGCCGATCACCGCACCAATTCCGAGCGCCGTAAGACTCCACGGCCCGAGCGTCCTGCTCAATCGCCGCCCAGGCTCATCCGCGCCCGCGATCAGAGCATCGATGCTCTTGGTGCGGACAAGACTCACCGCTTACGTTGGCCCTTGACGAGTTTCTTGACTTTTTTCTTGTTCGCTCCGCGCGCTGTCCCCGCGGGACGCGGTTGCTTGGGCGCGGCTTTCTTTCGTGCCGCCCGCTTCAGCTTTTTTCGTTCTTCCCGATCTTCGATTTTGGTTGTGTTCATTCGTCTGTTTTGATCCCCGCGTACTTGGCTATCAGCTTTTTCAAACCATGGCCGGGAAAGCTGACGGTCA
>DASRIK010000608.1:0-6242 GCA_035650035.1 Burkholderiales bacterium
AAGCCGATCTCGGTGCTTTTCGGAAACGCTTTGGCCACGGCATCCGTCGATACGCCGGGTTTTAGCATCGCGATCGCGTCGTCCATCCACTTGCGCGCTTTCTTGTACGCATCGTGCTGCGGCTTCGTCGCGGAGCCCACCGTGAACGTGCGGTAGTAGCACGTGCGATAGCCCATGTAGGACTGGATGATGTCGAAATACGCCTGATCGCCTGGACGGATCATGCGGTCGGTGAAGTTGTGCGGATGCGGGCTGCATCGTTCGCCCGCAATGGCATTGATCGCTTCGACGTTGTCCGAGCCCATCTCGTAGAGCCGCTTCGTCGCCATCGCGACGATCTCGTTTTCGCGGACCCCGGGCTTGAGCGCTTCGAAAATGTCCTGATACACGCCGTCGCCCATGGCAGCCGCCATGTTGAGCAGCGTGATCTCGTCGTGGCTCTTGATCTCGCGCGCGTCGAGCATCACCTGCTGGCCGTCGCGGACTTCGACGCCGAGCTTCTGGAGCGCAAAAAGAAACGGCGGCTCGACGACGTCGATGCCGACCGGCATATCCGCTACGCCTTCCTGCACGAGGATGTCGTAGACCTCCTTCGCCATGTCTTCGAACAGGCCGACGCGAGGCGACACCGCGCCGCGAAGACCCGTGAGGCCGGCGAGACAATGGTTCTTCGGCAGCCAGGGCGCGTAGATCCTGTGGTGACGCGCGGCCGAGCCGAAATCCCACACCCACGGCTCGCCGTTGCCGGTCAGGAGACACCAGCGCGTCAGCTTGTCGCGCGCCCATTCGCCGATGACCGTGCTCGAGATGTAGCGGATGTTGTACTGATCGAAGACGAGCAGCGCGCCGAGGCCTGAATTCGCGAGCGCCTTGCGCGTGCGGGCAAGCCGATAATCGTGAAGCCGCCGGAAATCGACGCGCTCCTCGAAATCGACCTGCATGCGCCCCGGCGCCTGGAGCGGTCGCTCCCAGCGATGGTTCGGATTCGCCGGGTCGTAGAGAACATCCGGCGCTTCGGATGTTCGCCTTTTCGGATCGATGTCGGAGGCGCGGACGCGTTTCGGCTCCGTGGCTTTTCGTTTCGTTTTCAGTTTCACCCGTTCACCCGTTATTTGTTGAAGCGATCGCGATTACTTCCGCGGCAGGCCCAGTTGCGTCGCCATCCAGTCCGCCGTCTGGTCGCGGTAGCGGTACCACAGATTGTTGACGACGTGATTGCCGCCGTCGATCACGGACAGTACACACGGGCCCGACACTTCCGCGGCGAGCTTCTTCGCTTCGTCCGGCGAAGTGAGGCGGTCTTTGGTACCCGCGACGATGTAAATGGGGCAGGTGATGTTCTTCGCATGTCCGCGGAGCGTCATGCGCGCAGCGACCTTCGCGGCTTCTTCGAGGTTCGCACTGTGCGAGCGTACGCGAAACGCTTCCACGTTGATGATGGGGCGTCCTTCGAACGTGGGCCTGCGTTCGAACGCCCCTGAAAGCGCGACACAGGCTTTGAGGCGCTTGTCGAAAGCAGCGGCCCGCGGTGCGTAATAGCCGCCGAGCGATACGCCCCAGACGCCGATGCGCTCGCTGTCTATGTCCGAGCGCGTCTGCAGATAATCGACCACGGCGCCGACGGGCTTTTCGTATTCCGGACAGATCGGGGTGTCGTATTCGGCCTCGCCCTGACCGGGACCATCGAATGCCAGCGTCGCGAGGCCGCGCTTCAGGAACCGGTTCTCGTAGTCGTCCATCTCCTCCTTCGCCGAGTCGAGCCCCATGCACATCACGACGATCGGCGCTCGACCACCGCCGGCAGGCTTGCGCAGGTTGCCGTAGAGCTGCCTGCCTTCGTACGGAATCGCAACGCGCTCGCCGGACGGCCTGAGCAGCGGCAGCGCACGGTTGCGGCATTCGACGGCTTTCATGTGCGCGGCCCGAAGCTGCGCCATATCGTTCACGAAGAGAAACTTGCCGAAGTGATAACAGACAGCCGCGCGCGTCCAGTGTTCGCCGGCGGATAACTTGAAACCGTCGGCAAGAGCCCTGTCGCCGAGCTCCTCGTGGATTTTGGCCCGCGCGCTCCAGGCGCTGCACCAGTCCTCCCAGCGCTCGATACCGGCGGTCACCTCCTGAAAATCGGTAAGCGGCACACCATTGATGACGAAGCGCGGTGCCCAGTGCGAGATCGCCGCCTCGACGCGCGGGTCTTTGTTTGTCTGCGGTAGGTCCATGTCAATTCCCGATCATTCGGCCTTGATGCCCGCAGCCTTGATCACCGGCGTCCACTTCGCAAGCTCCGCCTTGATGAATGCGCTCATATCCTGCGGCGTGGTCGGCGCTGCGATAGCCCCGAGCTTGAGCAGTGCTTCCTTCGTGTCAGGCTGATTGAAGCTCTCCGTGATTTCCCTGTTCAACTTCATCACGATCGACTGCGGCGTCTTTGCGGGCGCCATCAGGCCGAACCACAGCAGCGCGTCGAGCTTCGGCACGCCTGCTTCCGCCGCGCTTGGCACGTCGGGCAAGCCCGGAAAGCGCTGCAGGCTTGTGACGGTGAACGCTTTCACCTTCTTCGCCTGAAGTTGCGTGCGCGCCGTAACGGGCGACAGGAACGCGAAATTCGTTTCACCGCTCAGTAGGCCCGTAAGAGCCGGACCCGCACCTTTATAGGGAACATGCAGGAAATCGATACCGGTGACGCGCACGAAAAGCTCGCCCGCGAGATGACTGATCGTTCCCGCCCCGGCCGAGCCCCACGCCACCGCGTTGCCGCCTTTGGCTTTGCCGAGCGCGATCAGCTCCTGGACGTTGTTCGCCGGCACGGACGGATGCGCGACGAGCACAGTCACGCCTTTCATGAGAAGCGATACGGGCGCGAAATCCTTGACTGGGTCGTATGGCAGGTTCTTGAAAAGCGACACCGCGGACACATGGGTGCCCGCGTGGGCAATGATGAGCGTATAGCCGTCGGGCACCGATTTCGCGACGATGTCGGTGCCAATCGTGCCGCCCGCGCCGGCACGGTTGTCCACGATGAATTGCTGTCCGAGGTTCTCGGTCAGCTTCTGCGCCGTGAACCGCGCGATCTGGTCCGAGGTGCTGCCTGTGGAGCCCGTGATGACACGTACCGGACGCGTGGGATATTTATCTCCCGATTCGGCGGCCTGGGCAGCGGACGTGAGAGATGCTATTGCGCATATAACCACGGCGTATCTCATCGGTTCTCCTCGTTCAACCTTTTGCGACGCCAAGCTGCACGGCGATCCAGTCGGCGCACTGGGTCTGATACATGTAGCGCCGGTTGTTCACGACGTGATTGCCGCCTTTGACGATTTCGAGCACTTTCGGTCCCGACACTTCCGCTGCAATCCGTTCGGCGTTCGCAGGCGGCGTCAGGCGGTCGAGCTCGCCGGCAACGATATATATGGGACAGGTGATGTTTTTCGCGACGCCTTTCAGCGTCAGCGTCTTTGCTTTCTCGCGCGCCTCATCCATCGTTTTCGAATGGCTGCGCACGCGAAACGCTTCGCGCGAAAGCTCGTTGCGGCCGTCGAAGATCTCGACCCAGCTGTAGGGCCCGGAATACGACAGGCACGCCTTGATCCGCCGCTCGAACGCAGCAGCGCGCGCCGAGTAATAGCCGCCGAGCGAAACGCCGAGAATGCCGACGCGTCCCGCATCCACGTCGGATCGGGTTTCGATGTAGTCGATCACCGCTTTGACCGGCACCTCGTAATCGCCGCGAATGGGCATGTCGTACTCGGCTTCGCCCTGCCCGGGACCGTCGAACACCAGCGTCGCAATCCCGCGCTCGAGAAAGATGTCTTCGTAGACGTGCAGCTCTTCTTTGGTGGAATCGAGGCCGACACACACCACGACGACCGGCGCCCGCTGCGGGCCGGCAGGTTTTCTGAGGATGCCGTACAGCGCTTTCCCTTCATATGGAATCGCGACGCGTTCTCCAGGCGGATCGAGATGGGGCAACGCAAGACTGCGGCACTCGATGACTTTCCGGTGGGCACGTCGCATTTCTTCGGGTTTGTGGACGAACATGAATTTGCCGAAGTGATAGCACAGCGCCGCGCGGGTGAGGTGACTCGCGGCGGAGATGTTGCAGCCTCCGGCAAGCGCTTCGCGGCCCAGTTTCTCGTGCTCGGCTGCGCGCGCGGACCACACGGCGCACCAGTCGTCCCACCGCGTGATGGAGGCAGTCACTTCATCAAAATCCGCGAGCGGCACGCCTGCGGAAACGAAGCGCGGCGCCCAGTGATGGATCGCGATCTCGACGCGCTTATCTTTCTGCGTGGTAGCCACTATTCGGCTTTCGCGCCCGATTCCTTGACGATCCGGCCGAGCTTCGCGACTTCCGCCCGTATGTACTTATCGAATTGCTCGGGCGACATCGTATAAGGATCCGCGCCCTGGTTCTGGAGCTGCTTGGCGACATCGGGCATGTGCAGGACCTTGATCATGGCCGCGTTCAATCTGTCGACGACGGGCTTCGGTGTTCCGGCCTTGACCAGCACGCCGAACCAGGGATCGAAGATGCAATCCTTGACGCCCGCCTCGACCATGGTGGGCAGATTCGGAAAAGCAGCGGACCGTTTGGTCGTGCTTACCGCGATCGGGCGTACGCGTGCGGAGGTGATGTGGGGAGTGGCGAGAATTGCGGGCGCGAAAGTCATCTCCAGCCGCCCGGCGATGATCTCCGTGACGGCATCTGCAAACCCTTTGAACGGCACGTGAACGATATTGATGCCCGCCGTGCTGCGGAAAAGCTCGCCGTTCAGATGGGACGCGGAACCGATCCCCGCCGAGGTGTAATTGAGGACGCCGGGTTTCGCCTTCGCAAGCGCGATGAGATCCTTCACGCTTTTCACCGGCAGCGATGGATGCACGATGAGTACGTTCGGAATGAGCGCGACGGGCGTGACACCGGCAAAATCCTTCACCGGATCGAATGGGAGCTTCGAATAAAGCGTCGCGTTGATCGCGTGGCTTGCGGAGACCATCAGGAGCGTATAGCCGTCCGCGGGAGCGTTTGCGACGACACTCGTGCCGACGACACTGCCCGCACCCGGACGGTTCTCGATCACCACGGGTTGTCCCCACATTTCGTTCAGCTTCGGCCCGATCGCGCGCGCGAGCGCGTCGGTTGCCGTGCCGGCGGGGAATGGCACCATGAAGCGAATCAGCTTTGCGGGATATTCCTGCGCCGCCGCCGCGCCGGCGCTCAGCGCGAGGACAGCAGCGATGACGCTGACGAAACGAAATCTCATTTTTCTCCTCGGATTGTTTGTGGCGGTGCGCCCGCGGCGCACGCGGCCGTTCCTAATTGATGCGTGCGCCGGCAGCGATCAGCACTTTCGCAAACCGCTGCACTTCGGAGCGAATGAAGCGATCGAATTCCTCGGGCGTTGTCGGCGCAGGCGTCGCCCCTTGCGTCAGAAAGCGCTCCTTCATATCCGGCAAACTCAGGATACGCACGACTTCCTTGTTCACCGTGTTCACCAGCGGCCGCGGCGTCTTGGCCGAGGCGAGCAAGCCGTACCACTGGTCGTACTCGAATCCTGCAATCCCGGCTTCCGCGATCGTGGGCAGATTGGGGAACATCGGAGAGCGGGTCGCGGTGCTGACCGCGAGCGCAACTGCCTTGCCAGCCTTCACCTGGCCGGCCGCGACCAGCACCGGCGAGAAATTGAAATGCACGCGGCCGGTAATCGCTTCGGTCAGCGCTTCGGGTGCGCCTTTGTATGGGACGTGGGTCGCCTCGATCCCCGCCGCGAGCTTGAACATTTCGCCGTTGATCTGGGTGCCGCTCCCGATGCCTGCGGAGCTGAAGTTGATCTGGCCGGGCTTCGACTTCGCGAATACGATCAGCTCCTTCACCGTTTTCACGCCGAGGCTCGGAGATACGACCAGGAGGTTCGGCACGCTCGCGACACGCGAGACGCCTGAGAAGTCCTTGATGGTGTCGTAGGGCAGCTTCGAATAGAGAGTCGCGTTGCCCGCGTGTCCTGTGGAGACCATCATCAGCGTGTGTCCATCGGGATTCGCTGCGAGGACGTATTGCGAAGCGATCGTCCCGCCGGCGCTCGGGCGGTTATCGACGACGACCTGCTGGGCCCAGTTCTCCGTCATTTTTTCCCCCACCCAGCGCGCCAGGATATCGGTCTGGCTTCCGGGCGAGAAAGGCACCAGCATCCGGATCGGCTTCGACGGAAAGCTCTGCTGTTGTTGGGCCGCGAGCGCCGTCA
>DASRIK010000609.1:0-3351 GCA_035650035.1 Burkholderiales bacterium
TAGGCATTGAAGCGTGAAGAGCAAAGCTGATGAAAGAAGTGATGAGAAAGAGTGATGAAATTCGCCGCGAGGCAAGAGATGACTGACTCCCCGCGCGTCAAAGCAGCCCATCTCGAAGCCTACATCGCGCGCGCCTTCGAAGCCGTGGATGTGCCCTCAGCCGACGCGATTGTGATCGCGCAGCTCATGACGCGCGCCGATGTGAACGGTTCCGAAGGCCACGGCGTTTTCCGCCTGCCACAGTACATCCGCCGCATCAAAGGCGGTGCGGTCAACGTACGGCCGAACATCCGCATCGAGCGCCAGGCGGCAGCGATGGCTCTCGTCAACGGCGATAACGGCATGGGCCATCTCGTGATGCGGTACGCGACGCAGATCGCAATCGAGAAAGCGAAGACCGCTGGTGTCGCGTGGGTTGGCGCCAAATGGAGCAACCACGCGGGCCCGGCGTCGCTCTATGCGAGCATGCCGCTCGAGCACGACATGATCGGGCTGTACATGGCGGTAGGCAGTGCGAATCATCTTCCGCCGTGGGGCGGAATCGACATGCTGCTTTCGACCAACCCGCTTGCGGTCGGAATTCCCGCCGGTGAGGAGCCGCCTATCGTCCTCGACATGGCGACCACGGTCGCGGCGTATGGCAAAGTAAAAACGAAGGCCCAGCGCGGCGAGAGCATGCCCATCGGCTGGATGATCGATCGTCAGGGACGGCCGCTCACGGATCCCAAGCGGGCGAATGAAGGCTTTCTCCTGCCGATCGGCGAATACAAGGGTTACGGACTCGCGCTCGTCATCGGGCTGCTCTCGGGCACCCTGAACGCTGCGGCGATGGGCCGCGATGTGGTCGATTTCAATGCAGACGACACGACGCCGACGAATACCGGCCACGCAGTCGTCGCGATCTCTGTCGAAGCTTTCGAGGACGTGGTCGAATTCAAGCGCAACGTCGATACGCTGGTGCGTGAGTTGCGCAACTCGCGACGGCTACCGGGCGTCGAGCGGATCTGGCTGCCGGGGGAACAAAGCCACTACAAACGGCAGGAGCGCACCAAGCTCGGAATACCGATCCCGGCCGCACTGCTCTCGAGTCTCGATGCTCTCGCGGGTGAGTTGAAAATCCCGCAGCTCACCCGAGCGTGACACGGCAAAGCGCCAGTGAAAGGCCATGCGACGCCTTCGTTGGGCTTCACCGTCGAGCACCTTTTTGATGCCAGCGCGGCAGGGGTATTTCCCACAGCAGCGTGAGATCGCCGGGAAGCGAGGTGCGGATGGCTGTAAGAGCCAGTGCGTTGGCGGCCGCTGCCGGATTGCTGGTTGCTACGCTCGGCGCGGGTACATACATGTTTTCGATGCCGGGTACGAGCTACAGCGGTCCGCTTCCACCCCTCACCCCGCAGGAGGCGGAGATTGCCGGCAACCTGCGGCGCCACGTGATCGCCGTGGCGAGCCGCGAGCACAACATGCTTCACCCGGCTGCGCTGGAAGCGGCGGCGCGCTACATCGAAGAGACGCTCGCCAGTTTCGGCTACGACGTAAAGCCACAGCCCTACGAGGCCGAGGGCGGTCGGGTGCGCAACATCGAAGCCAGCGCGCAGGGCACGAGGAACGAAGCGATCATCGTGGGCGCGCATTACGACTCGGTGGTCGGCTCGCCCGGCGCGAACGATAACGGCTCCGGCGTTGCGGCTGCGCTGGAGCTTGCGCGACTCATGCGCGACGGCGGGCACCGTCGCACGTTGCGTTTCGTGTGGTTCGTGAACGAAGAGCCGCCGTATTACTTCGGCGACGACATGGGCAGCCGGCGCTACGTGAAGCTCATCAAGGCACGTGGCGACGCGATCGCGGGTATGTTTTCACTCGAAACGATCGGGTACTACTCGGACGAGCGCGGCAGCCAGCGGTACCCGCCGCCGCTCGGCCACTTCTACCCGAATACCGGAAATTTCATCGGTTTCGTCGCAAACGTTGCGTCTCGCGCCTGGCTGCGCTCGGCAATCGGGGCGTTCAGACGGCACGCGCGCTTTCCTTCAGAAGGCGTCGCGGCGCCCGCTTTAATTCCTGGCATCGACTGGTCGGATCATCGCTCGTTCTGGGAAGCCGGTTTTCCGGCGTTGATGATCACGGACACGGCGCTTTTCCGGTATCCACACTATCACGAGGGATCGGATACCCCGGACAAAATCGACTACGACCGCCTTGCGCGACTTGTGACCGGTCTCCGCGACATGCTTGCCGAACTCGCTGGTCCGAGCTGAATTCCGAGGATAAACAGATCGTTACGACCCTTGGACCCGGAGTGCCGCGATGCTCTATAGTACGCGCCATCGGCATGGAGGTTGCTCCTCGCGCGCAGGAAGCGGGGAACCCTTGCCCGCTCGATCTCGCCTAAGACTCTACGCGGCGCCAGACAAGCGCCCTGATCCGGGAGAAATAACGTGACAAGATTACTGAGCTTTTTGTGCGCAGCGCTGCTGGCGCTCCCTTTCGGTGCAGGTGCCATCGAATCCACGCCGGACGCCCTCGTGAAATCGACGGCGGACGACGTCCTTTCGATCATACGAACGACGAAGGACAAAGCGACGCTGCGCAAGCTCGCGGAACAGAAAGTCCTCCCACACTTCGACTTTCGGGCGATGACACAGCTCGCGGTGGGGCAGTACTGGCGCCAGGCAACACCCGAGCAGCAGAAAGCGCTCGAGGAGGCCTTCAGAACCCTTCTCGTGAACACCTACACCGCTTCGCTCAATGTGGCATCGACCGGCAAGGAGTCAGTCGAAGTGAAGCCGGCGGACGCGAAGGCCGGTGAAAACGAGCTCACGGTACGCACCCTGGTGCGCACGCCGGGCCGCCAGCCTATCCCCATCGACTACCGCATGACAAGGACGCCGAGCGGCTGGAAGGTGTACGACGTGATCGTGGAAAACCTGAGCCTCGTCACGAACTATCGCAGCTCATTCGCATCCGAGATCGGCCGCTCCGGAATCGACGGGCTCGTGAAGGTGCTGCAATCGAAGAATCGCGAGCTCGCGCAGGCGGGCTAAGGAACCCTGGCGCCTCTGAGCCGGGCGCATGCCGTTCTATCCGCGGTCTTTCTCGAAGCTGCTGTTGGTCGGCTTCGCGCTCGTCGCGCTGCCGCTCATGTTCGCGTTGATCAACAACGCGATCTCGATCGATCAGCTCGGTAACCTCAGCCAGAAAGCCGTCTATCAGGCGGTTCAGGCCACGCAGAACAGCCGGAAGCTCGCGGAGCTCATTCCGGCCATGGAGCGCGTGGCGCACCAGATGATCATATTGGGCGATCAGGGTCTGCTCGATAACTACGAAGTGCATCGCAAACAGCTGCTCGATGCG
>DASRIK010000610.1:0-6018 GCA_035650035.1 Burkholderiales bacterium
TCTTCTCGGGCCTGTTGTGGGTCGGGACGCGCAGCGTGGAGCTCGGTCTCGCCGACGCGATCGGGAGCGTCGATTACGTCGCGCGCGAAGTGGTCAAGGCCGAGGACATCGTCGACTTTACTCCGCGCGAAAACGTCGCAGAGCGCCTTGCACGCCGTTTCGGTGCGGCGATGGCCGATACGCTGGTGCGAGCGGTGATGAGTCCGCTCACCGTGCGGTGAGCACGGTTTCCCTGTAGAGCAGAAACACCGTCGGTCGCCGATCGAGGCGCGGCTGCTCCTTTTTCCATTGCGCGATCGTTCGCGTCCGCACGCTTTCATCCGGCAATGTGAGGTCCGTTGCGAGTGCGAGCAACGTGTCCTGACGGCACGTCCGAAGAATCGCCTCGTAGAGCGCCTGATTGCGATAAGGCGCCTCTATGAAAAGCTGCGTGACGCCGTGTTTCGCCGAGTCGGCCTCCAGTTCGAGCAGCCGTCGCTCGCGCGCCGCACGTTCCACAGGAAGGTACCCGTGAAAAGCGAAGCGCTGGCCGTTCATGCCTGAGCTCATGAGGGCGAGGAGTAGCGCGGACGGTCCGACGAGCGGAACGACTTTCACTCCGTGCACGTGCGCCGCACGAACGAGCAGCGCGCCGGGATCCGCGACCGCGGGACAGCCGGCTTCCGACAGCAGGCCGCAGTCTTTTCCGTCGAGAACGGGCTGAAGCAGCGCGGCGACCTGCGAAGCTGGTGTGTGCTCGTCGAGCACATCGATTGCGACATCCTGCAACCGCCGCGGATGACCGATCTCCTTCAGAAACGCCCGCGCGGTTTTTGCGTTTTCGGCGACGAAATACTCGATGTGGCGCACTGCGTTCAATGTGACCGGCGCGAGCAGCTGCGCGACATCCCTTCCGCCAAGCCCGGTAGGGACGAGATAGAGCGTGCCCGCAGACATACGGCTCAGGGCACGTCGATACCGGCCCGCTTGAGCATCGTCACGAGGGCAATCAGCGGCAGCCCGATCAGCGCGGTCGGGTCTGCACTCTCCACCCGTTCGACGAGGGCGATGCCCATCGCTTCGATTTTCGCGCTGCCCGCGCAATCGTAGGGCCGGTCTATGTCGAGGTAGTGTTCGGCCTGCTCGTCCGTGAACGCTCTGAATTGCACGATCGTCGGCACGTTTTCGAGCTGCATCAGGCCGGACGAGCCATCGAACAAACCGACCGCGGTATGGAATTCGACGACGCGGCCGCGCATTGTACGAAGCTGCGCGAGCGCGGCATGCCGGTTCCCGGGCTTACCCACGGGTGCGCCATCGAGGCTCGCCACCTGGTCCGACCCGATGACGAGCGCCGCAACGCGCCCGATCGCGCCCGCTTCCGCTTTGGTGCGCGCAAGTCGCAATGCTGTCTCGCGCGGCGACTCACCGGGCAGCACTTTTTCGTCGACATCGGGCGTGACGACTTCGAAAGGCAGTCGCAGTCGCTCGAGCAACGCGCGACGATACGGGGAAGAGGATGCAAGCACCAGCACGGCGGCGGGGATTTTCAACTCTAAGTGCCTGCCAAAGCTCAGATTTTTCGCGCGTTATTTTTGACAGGCCAGCGCAAAAATACTATCATGCGCCGCTTATGTCTGCAGCCGCGGTCATAGATGCTCTGGAGTTTGCCCGCGCTGAGGAAGAGTTGCGTGGCAGCTTGCCCGTCGTAAGCCTGAAGCGCCTCGAAGATGTCCTGTTCGACAGCGAAGGCAGCCTCGAATACATGATTCGGGGCAGCCGGGACGACCGAAATCGACCCCAGCTCGAGTTGCAGGTGAGCGGCGGCCTGCATCTGCAGTGTCAGCGCTGTCTCGGGCTGCTCGGGTACGAAGTGGCGGAAAGCAACACGCTCCTCGTCGTGCAGCGCGGCGATGACCCGGAAGAGGACATGGACGATCCGGACGCGCCCGATACGATCGAGGCGACGCCGGAACTCGATGTCGCCGGGCTGATCGAAGACGAAGTGCTACTCTCGCTTCCGCTCGCGCCCCGGCATGCCGAGGGCACGTGCGAGAGCAGAATCGGAAATACGCTGGAAGGGGCCGAGCTGCCGAAGCCCTTTGCAGAACTGGCGGCGCTCAAGCGGCCGCGAAGAACAAGTTAAGGAGTGTAGAAACTCATGGCCGTTCAGCAAAACAAGAAATCGCCGTCGAAACGCGGCATGCATCGCTCGCACGATCACCTCGAAAAGCCGCCTCTCGCCGTCGAGCCCACGACCGGAGAGGTGCATCTCAGGCACCACATCAGTCCGACCGGCTACTACCGGGGCAAGAAGGTCGTCAAATCCAAAGACGACTGAACGGCGCGCCGGCTCGCGGCGTGTCACTGCTTACAACCTTGTACGTTGCAAAAAAGCAGCGGCAGGCTGAAGTGGAGGAAAATCGATGGATGTGACGGTTGCCGTCGACTGCATGGGGGGCGATCACGGCGCACACGTGACCGTGCCCGCGGTCCTGGAGTATCTGGCGCGCGACCCTCAGTCCGCTTTCATACTCGTCGGCAGGCAGGATGCCATCGAGGCCGAGCTTGCACGCTGCAAGGCACCTCCCAGCGAGCGCCTGTGCGTGCGTCACGCGGCAGAAGTCGTCGCCATGGACGAGCAGCCCGCTGCTGCATTGCGCGGCAAAAAAGATTCGTCGATGCGCGTGGCGATCAATCTCGTGAAGAAAGGTGAAGCCGAAGCG
Source organism: Burkholderiales bacterium (assembly GCA_035650035.1). Classification (GTDB taxonomy): domain Bacteria; phylum Pseudomonadota; class Gammaproteobacteria; order Burkholderiales; family SG8-41; genus JAQGMV01. The sequence continues at coordinate 2,706 of DASRIK010000610.1, forward strand.
TGCGTCAGCGCGGGCAACACGGGTGCGCTGATGGCCATTTCGCGATTCGTTCTGCGGACACTGCCGGGCATCGATCGGCCGGCGATCGCCACGATCCTGCCGACACTCAAAGGCCATACATACGTGCTCGATCTCGGTGCTAACGTCGATTGTACGGCCGAGCACCTGCTGCAGTTCGGGATCATGGGCTCGGAGCTCGTCGCATCTGTCGACGGCCGGGCGGAGCCGACGGTGGGCCTTCTCAACATCGGGCAGGAAGACATCAAGGGTAACGAACTCGTGAAGCGTGCGGCGGAGCTCCTGCGCGCGAGCGATCTCAATTTTCGCGGCAACATCGAAGGCGACGACATCTACAAAGGGACAACGGATGTCGTCGTCTGCGACGGATTCGTCGGCAACGTCGCGCTGAAGACATCCGAAGGGCTTGCGCAGATGCTCGCCACGTACCTCCGCGAGGAATTCAGGCGCAACCTGTTCACCAAAGCCGCGGGCCTAATGGCCTGGCCCGTCATCAACGCGTTCAAGCGGCGTGTCGATCACCGCCGCTACAACGGCGCGACATTGATCGGGCTGCGCGGCGTCGTCATCAAAAGCCACGGCGCAGCCGACGTTTTCGCATTCGGCTTCGCCCTTCAGCGCGCGGTGGAGGAAGCTCGCACGGGAGTGTTGCGACATATCGAAGAACGCATGTCCCACATCCAGAAAACCGCGGCATGACCGTTCATTCGCGCATCATCGGGACCGGGAGCTACCTCCCGGAGAAAGTCCTTTCCAATCGCGACCTCGAGAAGCTCGTAGATACGTCCGACGAGTGGATCTACACGCGGACAGGCATACGCCAGCGCCACATCGCTGCTGAAAACGAGAACACGAGCGACCTCGCGCTGCACGCAAGTCGCCGTGCGCTCGACGCGGCCGGGCTCACGCCTGGCGACATCGATCTCATCATCGTCGCAACCACGACGAGCGACATGGTGTTTCCGAGCACCGCGTGTCTGCTGCAGGCAAAGCTCGGTATGACACGGGGTGCGGCATTCGACCTGCAGGCGGTGTGCAGCGGATTCGTCTATGCACTCGCCACGGCGGACCAGTTCATGAAATCGGGACAGTACCGTCACGCGCTCGTGGTCGGTGCCGAGGTGTATTCACGCATACTCGACTGGAAAGACCGGTCGACGTGCGTGCTGTTCGGCGACGGCGCCGGCGCCGTCGTGCTCGGCAAAAGCGACAAGCCCGGAATCGTGGCATCGCGCCTTCATTCGGATGGCCGGTACGCCCACATTCTGTCGGTGCCGGGCGGCGTTTCCGGCGGGGCGATCGCCGGTCGGCCGCTTTTGCAGATGGAAGGCAATGCCGTGTTCAAGTTCGCGGTGAAGGTTCTCGGCGAAGTCGCCGACGAAACCCTCTCAGCCGCGGGTCTTTCCCGTTCGGACGTCGACTGGCTGATTCCTCACCAGGCGAACATCCGCATCATTCAGGCAACCGCGAAGAAACTCGGCTTGAGCATGGAGCGCGTCATCACGACCGTTGATCGCCATGCGAATACGAGCGCCGCCTCGGTGCCGCTTGCGCTCGACACGGCAGTGCGCGACGGGCGCATACGCCCGGGTCAGCACGTGCTGCTCGAAGGCGTGGGTGGCGGTATCACCTGGGGTGCGGTTCTCGTGCGCTGGTAATCCGCAACGCTCAATGAAAACGTTCGCTTTCGTATTTCCCGGCCAGGGCTCCCAGTCGGTAGGCATGATGCAACCTTTTGCGGATTCGGCCGTGGTGCGGCAAGTCTTCGACGAGGCCTCGCAGATTCTCGGCGAGGATCTGTGGAAGCTCGTCGCGGAAGGTCCGCCGGAGAAGCTCAATTCGACGGTCAACACGCAGCCGGTCATGCTGACCGCCGGTTACGCGACTTACCGTGCGTGGCGGGAGGCGGGCGGACCCGAACCTCGAATGGTGGCAGGGCACAGCCTCGGCGAGTACACAGCGCTCGTTGCAGCGGGCGTGATCGCGTTTCGCGATGCCGTTCCGCTGGTGAGGTTTCGCGCGGAGGCGATGCAGGAGGCGGTGCCCCTGGGTAGCGGCGCCATGGCCGCGATACTGGGACTCGCGGACGAGGCCGTGCAGAAAGCCTGTACGGATTCCGCGGCAGGCGAAGTCGTCGAGGCCGTGAATTTCAACGCACCTAGCCAGGTGGTAATCGCGGGGCACAAACCCGCGGTGGAACGCGCAGCCGCCGCGGCGAAAGCGGCGGGAGCGAAACGCGCGATCATGCTGCCCGTGAGCGCACCGTTTCATTCGTCGCTGTTGCAGCCGGCCGCAGAGCGGCTTGCGCAATATATGGAAAGCGTCAGTTTCCAGGCCCCGCGGATTCCCGTCGTGAACAACGTGGACGTGGCATTCGAAACCGACCCGCAGGCGATCAGGAACGCGCTCTCACGCCAGGCGTGCCGGCCGGTGCGGTGGGTGGAAATCATCCGTGCCATGGCGGCGCGAGACGTCTCGGCGGTCGTCGAATGCGGTCCTGGAAAAGTGTTGACGAGCCTCGTTCGGCGCATCGAAACAGGCCTCGAGAGCCATGCCGTCGCCGATCCTGCATCGATTGCGCAGACACGGGAGGCGCTCGCGTGAATGGCATCGAAGGCAAAGTCGCACTCGTGACGGGCGCCTCGCGCGGCATCGGCCGCGGTATCGCTGTTGCGCTTGCGCGCGCAGGGGCAACCGTCGTCGGAACCTCGACCACTCAGGCCGGTGCGGATTCGTTTGCCGGCGAGCTTGCTGCAGGTGCAGGAAGCGGCACCGGCCTCGTCATGAACGTAAACGATGCGGCCGCCGTCGATTCCGCGCTTGCGCAAATCCAGAAGCAGTACGGGGACGTGGCCATCCTCGTGAACAACGCCGGCATCACTCGGGACAACCTGCTCCTGCGGATGAAAGACGAGGAATGGGACGACATCATGGCGACGAACCTGAAGTCGGTCTATCGCCTGTCGAAAGCGGTGCTGCGCGGCATGATGAAGGCGCGCCATGGCCGCATCATCAACATCACCTCGGTCATCGGCGCCATGGGCAACGCCGGCCAGACGAACTATGCCGCGGCGAAATCCGGCGTCACCGGGTTCACGAAAGCGCTTGCGCGCGAAGTCGGCAGCCGCAACATCACGGTGAATTGCGTCGCGCCCGGTTTCATCGACACGGACATGACCCGGGAGCTGCCCGAAAATCAACGCACTGCGCTGCTCGCGCAAATTCCGCTCGGCCGGCTTGGCGACGTCGACGATGTCGCGCACGCGGTGCTCTTTCTCGCGTCGGCGGGTGCTTC
>DASRIK010000611.1:0-3147 GCA_035650035.1 Burkholderiales bacterium
TGATGCTCCACCAGAGCCCGGGCGAACTTGACCGCGACGGCTGCCTTTGCATCGTGACTCGATCCTGCACGGTTGGCCGCGATTTCCGCGTTCGTCAATCCCGCTCTGCGAGCAATCGCGGTGTGCGCGGATACGCAGTACTCGCAGCCATTCTGCTGCCCCACTGCCAACGCGATGCGCTCCCGCGTGTGTGGATCGAGCACGCCCTCCGACGCGATGGCATGCAAGCCCAGGAATGCACGCAGTGCAGCGGGGGAATTGGCGAAGACGCGCAAGAAGTTCGGCACCATCCCAAGTTGCTCCTGAATTGCAGCAAGCAACGCTTTCTGCTCGGTGCTGGCGGAACGGGTTTGAACGACACTGATGCGGCTCATGGCTGTTCCCTTTCTGAAAGGTGAGTTCTGCTCGCGGATCTGCACGGCGGTACCCCGTGAGTGATTGCTAGTCTGCATAATTCCGTTCAGAATAAGAATCCACAAAAACTTCAATTCAGTATTTCTTCACGTGGAATAATCACCCATGGACCGGCTCCAGGAAATGTCGGTCTTCGTGGCAGTCGCCGACGAGCAGAGCTTTGCGGCCGCCGCGCGCAAGCTGAGAATGTCGCCTCCCGCAGTGACACGGTCCGTCTCAGCGCTCGAGACGCGGCTGGCAACGCGGCTGTTCACGCGCACCACGCGCTCGGTGCGCGTCACTGACGCGGGGATTCGGTTCCTCTATGATTGCCGGCGGATATTGTCCGAAGTCGACGAAGCCGAAGCCGCCGCCGCCGGCTCGCACGCCATACCGCGCGGCGAACTCAGCGTTACGGCCTCGGTGCCATTCGGCGAGCTGTTCGTGATGCCGGTGCTCATTGAATTCCTCGAGCGGTATCGCGACGTGACGGCGCGAACCGTATTCACCGACCGTGTCGTCAACATGATCGAGGAGGGCGTTGACCTCGCGGTGCGCATCGCGGAGCTCCCGGACTCATCACTGACCGCGGTGCGCGTAGGCCAGGTGCGCAATGTCGTTTGCGGCGCTCCGGCTTACTTCGCGAAGGTGGGCGTACCGAAACATCCGAAGCAGCTTGAGGACCACCGCATCGCCGCTATCATGGGCGTGTCGGCTACGAACGAATGGGTGTTCTATGCAAGTGGTAAACCCTTAACTGTGCGCGTGCGGCCTCAGATCGTGGCGAATACAAAGGAAGCTGCCATCGCTGCTGCTACACAGGGCTGGGCGCTCACGCGAACGATCTCGTACTCAATTGCCGCGCAGCTGGAAGCCGGCTCGTTGAAGACAGTCCTCCCTCAGTACGAACCGCCCGCGCTGCCGATCCACGTCATTCGCCAGGAAGGCCGCCACGCATCGGCCAAGGTCCGTGCGTTCATGGAATTACTGGTCGAGCGGCTGCGTGAGAACCCACGTATCCACTAAGCGCGCGAGGTGCCGCTGTGGGGTCTTTCCAGTAACTCGCAGCAGCTGAGCGTCGTCCAGGACGCGGCCGGCATGAGGGCTCGCTATCGGTGGAACGCTAACCCCCGCGAAACGCATCCCACTTGCGGCTGGCCACGGCGACTACAGGTTCGATGTCCTCTGCGAGCAGATACCGGTCACGCACGAGCGTCTCCGCCGCGGCACGAACACGCGCGAGGTAATCCTCTTTCGAGGCATATCGTTCGTCGATCGCTTTGCGTGGATCGCCGGTCGCTTCGCGTTCGGCACGCGTGCGTGGAAATACCAGCGTCGAGCCGAATAACGGCGCGCCCGAAGTCATGAGCCCGCCCTGGCCCATCTCTTCGTGACGCACGTTCCACCCCGTGTAGGTCGCAAGGGGCACCGCGACGTCCGGCAACCGAATGCCTGCGACCTCGTTGCAGTCCTCGTCCAGCGACGACACGAGAATGGGATACGTGCCGTTCTCGACCGGCGGATAGCTGACGAGGCCGGAGCTGGCGTCAGGACCGAAATCCATGCGCAGCCTCTGGGGCAGGTGCGAGAGCCAGGCTGAGCCGGGAATGCGGGTGTACTGTGCCTTGAGCGATTCGCGGCTCACCGCGGTTCCTCCATCAACTCTCGGTACGCGACTCGGCGGAGGCACGATCCCTTCTCGGACCCATTGGTCGAGCGCCGTGAGCAATGCGCGCAGGGCAGGGCGGTAGTCGAGCGTATTCAGCGGCTGCTTGGCGAGGAAGCCGTCGGGATTGCGATTCGACAACGGCAGCGCGCCGGGGCCGTGTTGCGCACCCGCGAGGTGATACATGCGAACGTCGTGCGGCGGCTCGAGATCCCGCGTTCCATCGACCGTGGTGTGTGCCAGCGAGGCGCCACTCCACCAATATTCCATTCCCGAATTCGTGGCGATCACTTTGGGCATGGACCCGTCGGCGCGGGAGCGGTCGAGAAGTCCCCGGTTAGAGTCGAGGACCGGTTCGCGCGTCGCTTCGTACGCAAACGGATAGGTATTGCCCGGAGCACGCAGGATGTTGGTGCTGGCTTGTCCGAAGCGAATGTTGAATTCTCCGCGGCGCGAGCTGCCCGTGTTCGCGAGCATGCCGTCGAAAGCGACGCGCCCGGATTCGTCGCGATTCAAGCCCCAGTAGAGGTACTCGCGCAGCCACCGGCCGTTCATGCTTTGACCGTAGGCGTAGGCATAGTCGATGGCGCCCGCAAGCGGGTTACCTTCGGCCGCCGATCCGTGCTTGAGGAAAGTGGCAGCATCGCGATACGCGAGAAATGCGAGACCGACCACCGGCGCGCCAAGCGCGGTGTAAGTGAGCTCGTACACTTTGCCGGGTTCGAAGCCGCCCTCGAGCCAGACATGATCGGCGCTCGCTTCGATGCCTTGCTTGCCTGCCTTCGCGAAACGCCAGCGACTGCGCGGTATGACGGTCGGCTCGCCATCCTGATGGTCGCGCACGATGAGCGTCGCGCCCGGATCATCGATGTCAGCGGTTGGATAGGGCTTGTGGCCTGCATCTGAAAGGAGCTGATGCGGCGTGCGCCGGTTCGGCCACCACTGTACGAAGTTCTGGCCGCGCACGCGTTGGCCATTTTCGAGCGCTTCCGGATACCACGCTCGCATGCGTTCGGGCGATTCCGGCGGATCCCACTGCACGCCGATGGCGAGCAGGCTGTAACCGTTGCGGAACAGGAATCCGTTGC
>DASRIK010000612.1:0-12298 GCA_035650035.1 Burkholderiales bacterium
CCCTTTCAATCGCGCGAGTACGCGTATGTCGCCGTCGACAGTGCGCACATCCCGCAGCTCGAGCTCGCGGCGCCCGGCAAGATCCGTGAGCTCCGGCAGGTGAAACATGCCGCGCGCACTGTCGCCGAGGATGTTCGGCGCGAGGTACACCAGCAGCTCGTCCACGAGGTTTTCCTGCAGGAGAGATCCGTTGAGCTTGTGGCCGGCCTCGACGTGCACTTCGTTCATGCCGCGGCGGGCGAGATCGGCCACGAGCGCAGCGAGATCCACTTTGCCGGATGCGTTCGGCAGCACGATAACTTCGGCACCGCGCGCCTGCAGTCCCGCGATCCGTGCGCGATCCTCGCAAGCGGCAGCGATCAACGTGCCGGGGCCGAGCACGCGAGCTGACGTGGGAGTCTCGAGGCGGCTGTCGACCACGACTCTCAGAGGCTGTCTCGGCGTGTCGATCTCGCGCACGGTGAGCTGTGGGTCGTCGTCCTTGACCGTACCTATACCGGTCAAGACCGCGCACGCGCGCGCACGCCAGTGGTGGCCGTCGCGCCGCGCTTCGGGTCCCGTGATCCACTGGCTGCGCCCGTTCGCGAGCGCTGTTCGCCCGTCGAGGCTCGCGGCGATTTTCATGCGCAACCATGGCCGGCCTCTGGTCATGCGCGAGACGAATCCGATGTTGAGCGTGCGCGCTTCGTCTTCGAGCAGGCCACAGCGCGTTTCGATGCCGCTCGCACGGAGCGCGTCGAGACCCTTCCCTGCCACGAGCGGATTCGGATCGCGCAACGCGGCGACGACGGTGCGCACGCCGGCACGGATGAGCGCATCGCTGCACGGCGGCGTCCGGCCGTGATGCGCGCAAGGCTCGAGCGTGACGTAAGCCGTCGCCCCGCTCGCCCGTGAGCCAGCAGCCTCGAGCGCCATCACCTCGGCGTGTGCCTCTCCCGCGCGCTCGTGCCAGCCTTCGCCGACGACTTCGGCGTCGCGCACGAGCACACAGCCGACGCGCGGGTTAGGCGTCGTCGTGTAAAGCCCGCGCCCGGCAAGCTCGAGCGCGCGGCCCATGTGTTTGCGATCCGCTTCGGTGAACATCGGGACAACAGCCAAGTCAGCGGTAAAAGCTTTATCACGAAGGCCGCGAAGGACACAAAGGAAATCGAATTATCGCTTCGCGCCGCGTCGCGTTACTCCTGAGGCTCTTCCCTCGTGCCTTTCGCATCCTTTGCATTTGAAGCTTTCGACGCCGGCTTCAATGGAGTGGCCGGGCGCTGAACTTCCTTGATGGCGTCCTGGAAGTCGTCCACGCCCTGGAAGCTCCGATAGACGGATGCAAAACGGATATAGGCGACCTGGTCGAGACGCTTGAGCTCCCGCATGACCATTTCGCCGAGTCGGCGGGACGGCACTTCGCGCTCGCCGAGTGCGAGCACGTCCTGGGTGATGGTTGCAATCGCGTCGTCCACCATCTGCGTCGGGACCGGCCGCTTGTGGAGCGCGCGCATGAATCCCGTGCGGAGCTTCTCGAGATCGAACTCGCTGCGGCTGCCGTCCTGCTTCACGACCTGCGGCATTCGGAGCTCGATCGTCTCATAGGTCGTGAACCGTTTGCTGCAGCTCGTACATTTCCGGCGCCGTCGTATGCTCTCGCCGTCGTCGCTTACCCGCGAGTCGATGACTTGAGTGTCAGGCGACTTGCAGAAAGGACACTTCATGCCCTAGCCGTAAACGGGGAAATTCTTGCAAAGCTTCTTCACTTCGCCGCGGACTCGCTCGATCACACGCTCGTCGGTATGTGCATCGAGCACATCACAAATGAGATTGGCGAGCAGCTCGGCTTCGAGCTCGCGCATGCCGCGCGTCGTCATCGCCGGCGAGCCGATGCGTATGCCGCTCGTGATGAAAGGTTTCTGCGGGTCGTGCGGCACCGAATTCTTGATGACGGTGATGTGAGCTTTTACTAGCGCGGCCTCGGCGTCGCGGCCGGTGAGATTCTTCGAGCGCAGATCGACGAGGAACAGATGGCAATCGGTCCGCCCGGAGACGATCCGGAAGCCGCGCTCGCTCATCACCTTTGCCATTACTCGGGCGTTGTCGAGCACCTGCTCCTGGTAATCGCGGAACTCGCGCGACAGTGCTTCCTTGAAACACACCGCTTTCGCCGCGATGATGTGCATCAGCGGGCCGCCTTGCAGCCCCGGGAAGACCGCGGAGTTGATGACGCGCTCGTGCTGCGCGTTCGCGAGGATCAGACCGCCACGAGGACCGCGTAGCGTCTTGTGCGTCGTGCTCGTCACGAAGTCGGCGATGCCCACCGGGCTGGGATAAAAGCCGGCCGCGATGAGCCCGGCGTAATGCGCGATATCCGCCATGAGCAGCGCGCCTGTGCGATCGGCGATCGCGCGAAAGCGCTTCCAGTCGATCACGAGCGAATAGGCCGAGGCGCCCGCAACGATCAGCTTCGGCTTTCGCACGTGCGCGAGCTCTTCGACCTCGGCGTAGTCGATCTGCTCCGTCTCGGGATCGAGGCCGTACGCGATAGCGTCGAAGTAGCGTCCGCTGATGTTGACCTGCGCCCCGTGCGTGAGATGTCCGCCGTGCCCGAGAGACATGCCGAGTATCGTGTCGCCGGGATGGAGTGTGGCGTAGAACACGGCCTGGTTCGCCTGCGCGCCCGAATGCGGCTGCACGTTGGCATAGCCCGCCCCGAACAGCGCTTTGGCACGGTCGATCGCGAGCTGCTCCGCGATATCGACGAACTCGCACCCGCCGTAATACCGCTTGCCCGGATAGCCTTCGGCGTACTTGTTCGTGAGGACGGAGCCCTGCGCATGCAGCACTCGCGGGCTCGCGTAGTTCTCGGAAGCGATCAGCTCGACATGCTCTTCCTGTCGCCGATATTCCTGCTCGATCGCATGCCAGACTTCGGAATCGTACGTCTCGAGTGTGTCTTTGAGCGAATACATACCGCGGCGGGCTCCCCTGCTTTGCATGGATTTTACCGTATGATTGCCGATCGCATGCGCTCCCTTCTCGCTCTCTCCCGCGCGATCGATGCGCTGAACGGGCGCATCGGGCGCGCCGTGTCCTGGCTCGTTCTCGGCGCCGTGCTGGTGAGCGCGGGCAACGCGCTCGCACGGTACGGCCTGGATCTCAGCTCCAATGCGTGGCTCGAGATCCAGTGGTATCTCTTCTCGGCGATCTTTCTGCTCGCGGCAGGCTGGACTCTCGAGCGTAATGCGCACGTTCGCATCGACGTGCTCTCGGCACGCTGGTCCGAGCGCACGCGCGCATGGACCGATGTCCTGGGCGGACTCCTTTTCCTCATGCCGATGGCGATCCTCGTGCTCTATTTCTCCTGGCCGATGTTCGTGCAATCCTACGTCGGCCACGAGATGTCGAGCGACGCCGGGGGCCTCGTGCGATGGCCGGTGAAGCTGCTGATTCCGGCGGGCTTCGCATTGCTCGTGCTTCAGGGCGCCTCCGAAATCATCAAGCGAATCGCGTTCCTGCGCGGAATCGCGTTCGACGAAAACATGAGAGCGGGATGATGCCGCACGAGTGGATTGCGCCGGCAATGTTCGTCGCGCTGGTCGTGCTCCTGCTGCTCGGTTATCCCGTCGCTTTTTCGCTCGCCGCGAACGGGATTTTTTTCGCGTTGCTCGGCATCCATCTCAACCTTCTCCAGCCCGAACTTCTGCAGGCGCTGCCGGAGCGCATCTTCGGGATCATGCGCAACGAGACGCTGCTCGCGATCCCGTTCTTCACTTTCATGGGGCTCGTCCTGGAGCGAAGCGGCATGGCGGAGGAACTGCTCGACACGATCGGACAGCTCTTCGGTGCGCTTCGCGGAGGGCTCGCATACGCCGTCGTGTTCGTGGGAACGCTGCTCGCAGCCACGACCGGCGTCGTTGCAGCGAGCGTAATTTCGATGGGTCTCATCTCGCTGCCGATCATGATGCGCTACGGCTATTCGCACCGGCTGGCGAGCGGCGTGATCGCCGCATCCGGGACGCTCGCGCAGATTGTTCCGCCGAGCCTCGTGCTGATCGTGCTCGGCGATCAGCTCGGGCGTTCGGTCGGGGACATGTACACCGGCGCGTTCGTCCCTGCACTGCTGCTCGCCGCTGCGTATCTCGTTTACGTTCTCGTCGTGACCGTTGTACGTCCGGATGCCGTGCCGGCCCTGCCGCCGGCGGCGAGAATTCATCACGGCTGGGCGCTCGCGAAGCGGATCGTAACAGCGCTACTGCCGCCGCTCGTGCTCATTTTTCTCGTGCTGGGCACGATCTTTCTGGGAATTGCGACACCCACCGAAGGTGGCGCGATGGGAGCCGTCGGAGCCCTTGCACTCGCGCTCGCGCGCCGGCGCCTGGATATTTCGCTGCTCAAGCAGGCGCTCGAGTCGACGACGATGCTCACGAGCTTCGTCCTCTTCATCGTCGTCGGATCGACCGTTTTCGGGCTGACCTTTCGCGCCGTCGACGGCGATCTCTGGATCGAGCGGCTCTTCGCCGATCTGCCCGGCGGCGCCGTCGGCTTTCTCATCCTGGTGAACGCGCTCGTGTTCGTGCTGGCGTTCTTTCTCGATTTTTTCGAGATCGCGTTCATCATCGTGCCGCTGCTCGCGCCGGTCGCCCAGGCGCTCGGCATCGATCTCGTGTGGTTTGGCGTGATGCTGGCCGTCAACATGCAGACCTCTTTCATGCATCCGCCGTTCGGCTTTGCGTTGTTCTATCTCCGGAGTGTCGCGCCGCGGGAAGTCCGAACCTCCGACATCTACTGGGGCGCGGTGCCGTTTGTCCTGATTCAGCTCGTGATGGTCGCCGCCATCATCGCCTTCCCCCAGATGGTCATGCACTACAAGGGGAGCGCATCACAGGCCGATCCGGGCGCATTCGAGCTGCAGGTGCCGATGCCGGACGCACGGCAGCCGGAAACGAATTCGGCGCAGGAGGAAATCGAACGGTCGCTCAAGCGGCCGTGACCCGCGAGGTCCGGCTTATCGCTTGCTGCTCGCGGGCTTCTTCAGCGAATACATGAAATTGTCGTACGTGTTCTCCGCCACGCGGAACCAGAGATACTGGTCGTCGCGGAACCGGCTCCACGATTCGTAGATCTTCCTGAACTCCCCGCTCTTTGCCGCAAGCTCGGCGTAGATCTGCTGCGCGACGTTGTAACAGGCTTCCATGACCGGTCCGGGCAAGGCGCGAAGCTGCGCGCCTGCACCGACGAGGCGGCGCAACGCTTCGGTGTTCCGCGCGTCGTAGCGCGCAAGCATGTTGACGTTCGCTTCCGCGCACGCCACTTCCAGCGCGTCCCGGTACGCTCCCGGCAGCGCCGCCCAATGCTTTGCGTTCACGTATATCGACAGCTGCGCCGAGCCTTCCCACCATCCGGGGTAGTGGTAGAACTTCGCGACTTTGTGAAAGCCGAGCTTTTCATCGTCGTACGGGCCGACCCATTCAGCTGCATCGATGGTGCCGCGCTCGAGCGCCGGATACACGTCGGCCCCACCGATCTGTTGCGGCACGACGCCGAGGCGCTCGAGGATCTGCCCGGCGAGTCCCGCAACGCGCATTTTCAGACCCTTCAAGTCGGCGACTGATTTGATCTCTCTGCGGTACCAGCCCGCCATTTGCGTTCCGGTGTTGCCGCACGGAAAAGTGATCAGATCGTACGGCCGGAAAAGGTCCCGCATGAGCTGAAGACCGCCGCCGTGATACATCCAGGCGTTTTGCTGGCGCGCATTCAGGCCGAAAGGCAGCGCAGTATCGAAAGCGAACGCCGTGTTCTTGCCAATGTAGTAATAGCTCGCGGTCTGACCGCATTGCACAGTGCCGTTCTGAACGGCGTCCATCACCTGCAGCGCGGGCACGATCTCGCCGGCGGCAAAGATACGGATTTCGAAGCGGCCGTCCGTCAACCGGCCGACACGAGCGGCGATCTGCTCTGCCGTCGTGTACAGCGCGTCCAGGCTCTTCGGGAAGCTCGACGCCATGCGCCAGCGGATTTGCGGCTGCGACTGAGCGATGGCCGGAGCCGCAACGGCGCCGCTCGCAATACCGAGCGTCGCGCTTCGAAGGAATTTCCGTCTCTCCATGCGAGCTATCAATCTCCGGCGATCGTCATCTGCTCGATGAGGATGGAGCCGCACTGGCGCGAGCCGCGCTGCACGACGTCGTTTCCGATCGCGGCGACCGCGCCGAATATATCCTTGAGATTCCCGGCAATCGTAATTTCCTGAACCGGGTAGGCAATCTCGCCGTTTTCCACCCAGAACCCTGCGGCCCCGCGCGAATAATCGCCCGTGACGGGATTCACGCCCTGGCCCATGAGCTCGGTGACGAGCAGCCCGCGGTCGAGCTTGCGCAGGAGCGCGGCAAAATCGTCGTTCGTATCCTGCAAAATCAGGTTGTGATTCCCACCTGCATTACCCGTCGACTTGAGTCCGAGCTTGCGGGCCGAGTAGCTGCCCAGAAAGTATCCCTGGAGCACGCCGTCCTTCACCACATCGCGCGGGCGAGTCGCAACGCCTTCTTCGTCGAAAGCGCTGCTCGCGAGTCCTTTCGGCACGTGCGGCAGCTCACGGATCTGCACCAGCGGTGAAAAGATCTGCCGGCCGACACTGTCGAGCAGGAAAGAGGATTTGCGGTAAAGGCTGCCGCCGCTGACGGCCGACACGAAATGGCCGAGAAGACTCGATGCGATCGGCGCTTCGAAAAGCACGGGCGCCTGAGTCGTCGCGACCTTGCGCGCGCCAACCCGTCTTGCCGCCCGTTCGCCTGCGCGGCGCCCGACGAACGCCGGCGGCTGCAGATCCAGGGGATCGCGCGCCGTTTCGTACCAGTCGTCCCGCTGCATCGCATCGCCCTGCCCCGCGATGAGTGAACACCAGATGCCGTGACGCGAGCTTGGATAACCCGAGAGAAAGCCCAGCGAGTTGCCATAGAGGAACTGGGCTTCCTGCGTGCTGACCGTCGCGCCTTCCGAGTTACTGATACTTCCGTCTGCAGCAAAGCCGGCGTCTTCTGCGGCTTTCGCGAGCTCGATCGCCCGTTCGACCGGGAGATCCCACGGATGCCAGAGCTGGAGATCGGGGAAGTCGCGAGCGAGCAGCTCGGGCTCGGCAAGCCCGGCGCAATCGTCAGGCGCGGTGAAACCCGCAATCGAAAGCGCCGCGTCGACCGTATCCCGGATCGCCTGAGGTGAAAAATCGGAGCTGCTGGCGTGACCGCGCCGCTGGCCGATGTAGACCGTCACGCCGACGCCTTTGTCCCGGTTGTATTCGATCGTTTCGACCTCGCCGCGACGCACGGTCACCGTCTGTCCGAATCCTTCGCTCACTTCGGTTTCGGCCGCGGTGGCGCCGCGCGTTTTTGCATACTCGAGCACGCTCGACGCGATGTCGCGAAGCTGATCGGACACATAGGAGAAACGGGAAGAAGGCATGACTTGAACCGTGGACGGGTGAACGAGCGGACGGGTGTTTATGTATCATAGCAGCTCCCGCCATTGTCTCTTTTCCATGCCCGAAGAGCGCCCGAGCAAGACGCAGCGCAAGAAGCAGATGCACGACTTGCAGGACCTCGGTGCCGAGCTGGTCGAGCTGAACGAGGAACAGCTTGCGTCCGTGGAGCTCCCCGAGCGGCTTCTCGACGCCGTGAAAGAAGCGCGGCGCACGACCAAGTTCGAGGCGCGGCGCCGGCAGCTTCAATACATCGGGAAGCTCATGCGCGAAGTCGATCCGGAGCCGATCCGCTCGCGGCTCGACGCCTGGAAGTCCGTCTCGCGCGCGCACACCGCGCGGCTCCATCTGCTCGAGCGCTGGCGCACACGCCTGCTCGAAGACGAGACTGCAATAACCGAGCTCATGCGGGACCATCCACACGCCGACGCTGCAAGATTGAGGCTGCTCGTGCGAAATGCGCACCGCGAGCGCGAGGCAGGACGGCCGCCCAGAAGCTACCGCGCCCTCTTCCAGTTGCTCAACGAAACGATCGAGGAGAGCGAAGCCGGAGGCGAGAGGCGCAAGGCCTGACGTCACGGAAGTTATACTCCTGCCATGGCTGTAAACGAAGAACTTGTCATAGGACTCGTGTCGATCAGCGATCGCGCATCGAAAGGCGTTTACAAGGACGAAGGCCTGCCGGCGCTCGAAGAATGGCTCCGCAGCGCCATCGCCGAACCACGGTGGCGTGCGATCACGCGCCTGATTCCCGACGAACGACCGGTGATCGAAGACACGCTCAGAACACTCGTCGATGACGAGGGCTGCCACCTCGTGCTCACAACCGGGGGCACGGGTCCTGCACCACGCGACGTGACGCCCGAAGCGACGGTCGCCGTGGCCGACAGGGAAATGCCCGGCTTCGGCGAGCAGATGCGGCAGGTGAGCCTCAAGTTCGTGCCGACTGCGATCCTCTCGCGTCAGGTTGCTGTCATTCGCAAGCAGGCGTTGATCATCAACCTGCCGGGGCAGCCGAAAGCGATCAGGGAGACTTTGGAGGGTCTCAAGGACGATCAGGGCAAGACGATCGTGAGTGGCATATTCGCCGCGGTGCCCTACTGCGTCGATCTCATCGGCGGCCCGTACATCGAGACTCACGAGTCCGTAGTGAAAGCGTTCCGCCCGAAATCCGCGATTCGTCAAAAGTAAGACATGGCACAGAAACCTCTCGAAGCGATCGAAATAGAAACCGGCAGCAACCCGGCCGCGAGCGTCATCTGGATGCATGGCCTCGGTGCCGACGGCAATGACTTCGTGCCGATCGTGCACGAGCTCGATCTCACCGGTGCCCCGCCGATCCGCTTCGTTTTTCCGCACGCACCCATGCAGCCGGTCACGATCAACAACGGCTACATCATGCGCGCGTGGTACGACGTGAGATGGGGCGACCTCGAAGGCCGATCGAAACAGGCCGACGAAAAGGGCGTCAGGGCTTCACAGGCGGCGGTCGTCCAGCTCGTCGAACGGGAGATCGCGCGCGGAGTGGGCGCAGAAGACATCGTGCTCGCCGGCTTTTCGCAAGGCGGCGCGATCGCGCTTCAGACGGGTTTACGCTACCCCGAGAAGCTCGCGGGGATCATGGCTCTATCTACATACCTGCCACTGGCCGAGACGCTCGCCAATGAAGCCACTGCGGAGAACCGGCAAACGCCGATTTTCATGGCGCATGGCACCGACGATGGGGTGGTTCCCTACGCCATGGCGGCGCGTTCGCGAGACGTCCTCGCGCAGCACGGCTATCAGGTGGAATGGCACGAGTACCCGATGCCGCACAGCGTGTGCCTCGAAGAAATCCAAGATATCGGCAGCTGGCTCGGCCGCGTGCTGGCGACGTAGCGAAACCGGAAGATAGCGTGTTGCGTGGCAGAGGCGACCATCGCGCCTCCTGGTGCCGCAAAACACGTCCGCGAGCGGGCACCCGGTTCGCGGCGGCAGGTCAACACACGACCAGCCGCACACGAACCTCCCGCTTTAAGCGGACTGCGGCACAAGTCGGCTCGCCGGTCGCCTCTGCCGCGCGGATTTCCAGCGCCGGGGTGGCGCGCGGCCTTGGAGCCCCTTGAGCGGCGAGAGAGGTCGCAGCGTGAAACCGCCACGCGCTTCGCGAGTGGCGGCGCCGAACAGGGGCAAGAAGGATGCGGCCGACCCGCACCGATGACGTCTTACGCGCCGCTCCTGGTCGCGCTGAAGTTGCTGCCGCTGATCGTATCGCCGCTTACCTTGCCGGTGTATTGCGTTCCTCCGGCAGTGAAGGTGATCTGGTCGCCACTCAGCGTGCCTTTCACCGGAACGCTTTTTCCGCCGCGCTCGAGCGTGCCTGTCACGTTCTGGTAAATCTGTTTCAGCACGAGTTCTCCATCGGATGTTTTCCAGCGACCCTCCGCTTTTGCCGGCACGATCCACAGGTATGCCGTGCAGTATGCGGTGCAGCCTTCCTTCTCGCCGACGTTCTGCGTGCGGTCGGCCTGCCAGTCGCCCATCGTGAATGAGTTGGACACGACGCGCGTCCCCGGTTTCATGTCGAGGATTTTGGGCCGCAGCTTGACGTTGAGCTCAGGCAGCAAAAAGAGCGTGATCACCGACGCTGTGGAGAAATCCGTCTCGAAAATGTCGCCCTGGACGAACTGGGCCTTTTCGCCAACGCCCTCTTTCTGCGCGTTGCGTTTCGAGAGCGCCACCATGTCCGGGTTGTACTCGACGCCCATCGCGCGGGCGCCGCGCTTGGCGGCTGTAATGACCGTCCGGCCATCGCCCGAACCGAGGTCGACCACGTAATCGTTCGGCGTAACTTTGGCCATGTCGAGCATTCTGTTGACCAGCGCCTGCGACGTCGGCACCCACACGACG
Organism: Burkholderiales bacterium; assembly: GCA_035650035.1. Classification (GTDB taxonomy): domain Bacteria; phylum Pseudomonadota; class Gammaproteobacteria; order Burkholderiales; family SG8-41; genus JAQGMV01. The sequence goes on from DASRIK010000612.1 coordinate 10,346, forward strand.
TCTTTGCCCTCCTGGCCTACGGTCGGCTCGAAACCCTTTTCTTTCTTGGCAGTGGCAGCTTGTGCCCACACGCCGGCGGCGAACATCGATAGAACGGAGGCCAGCACGAGCCGGCGCAGGACGAACGTCTGCATTTGAAATCCTCGGTAATGAAACTGCAGATTAAGCGGGGTTACGGTCGATTTTGAACATGGCCCAGTCGAAATCGTCCCCTGAGTCTATCAGGCGGCAAGGAACGAAAACGTAGGACTTGGTTCGGCCGTTGACTTCGATATTGCAGTTCGGGTCGAAGCGTCCGGCTCGGGTGACCAGGCCGATCTCGCCGTTTGCATCCGGCGTGCCGGAAAGGAGGATAGCCGATTCGGAACCTGAGTCGCCGGGCTGTGAGATCCGCACTTCGACAACGCGGGGGGAGATGATATCGATCTCTACATGGACCTGTTGCTGTTCGTCCCGTGCCACGCGGCTCACGAGCCCGATGCCCCACTGCTTGCCGCCTTCGACCTGCACACCCATGATCTCGCCGACTCGGATCCAGTCCATTTGCGAGGCAGGCACGACTGCGCCGTAACCGCCGTCGCTCACGTTTTCAACGACCCAGCTTTCGGTATTGCTCGCTGTGAAATTCAGAGCGTTCATTTCGTCGCGCTCGAGCTCGTCCAGAAGAGCCGCAAAACCAGGGGCGACGTTGATGCGGGCGGTGGTCGGCCGCGGCGGGAAAGCGCGTGTCGGCGCGGTGTCCGCCCAATACGCAGCCAGATGCCTGAGCAACCCTACCACCGTATCCGCAGAGTAATGCGGCCCGAGGTTGAGCGGCGCGGGCACCACTCCGGTGCGTGCGACCACAGCGATCAACTTGGCGATCCGGACGGGGGCGTCACCCGGTCCGAAAAAGCTGGGACTCGTCGCGGGCGCGTCGTCGGCCTGCACTCTCGCGGGCGGCCGCCCGCCCGCTGCGTCGAAGCAGTACAGCGCGCCCGGGAACGGCGCGTTGGCGACTTCGAACAAGGGCGCGAAGTACGCCACCACCCGCTCGGCGAGCTCCTGCTTGAGCGGCGGCAGCACGTCGGCGCCGGAGCTGTAGAGCATGAGGATCTTGAGATATTCCTGCCGGATCGTGCCGCCGCCTTTGGCGCCTCTGTGCATCGGCAGGGAAACCTCTGCGATACCGCTCGCCTGTGCGCTGCCGTATAGCTTCCCGACCGCGTTCCAGAGCCTCGCGTCGAACGGACCGTACCGCAGCATCGTCCATTTGAGCTGCTGCCCCAGCGAACGTAGCGCACGCGCGATGACGACCGGCAGGTGCTTCTTCAGCGCGGCCGCGCCGGCTGCGCGGCTCTGATGGCCGGCCACGCAGGATACGTAGACATTCGAAAGCGCGGACGAAAAATCGAAACCGCGCGTCCACAGGTTCACTTCCTGGAATTTCTGCTGGCGCGTAGTCGCCAGGTATTCGCGGACCAGGCGTTTGTGGTGGCTGTTCGCGGCGGCGTCGAGCAGATCCGCGAGCTCGAACAGCCGGTCGAGCCTGAACTCGTCGACCTGGATGAGCGATTCGAGCCAGCCGGTGATCTCGTCGAGCGCTGTGAGATAGTCGTAGGCGGGCAGCTCGGCTATGAGCTTGCGCGCCTGCCTTGGATCCGCCAGCGGATGGTTGTCACCGCCGACGATGGCCCCCTTGAACACCCGACCTGCCCTCCGAAAACACTTTCTCAATCGACAGGAAAAATTTTACGGTGGAGGCCCGGCAGCGACCAATGCGGTTTTTCGCCCTCTTATCACATCTATTCCGCGAATGATCGCGAGGCCCACCAGGAAATACGTTCCGGTGAGAAGAATCGCGAGCCTGTGATCGCCACTCGTGAACCACGTCACGAATCCATAGGTGAGCGGCCCCAGGACGGCGGAAAGCTTCACGGCAAGTCCCCATAGCCCGAAGAACTCGGCGCTGCG
>DASRIK010000613.1:0-2791 GCA_035650035.1 Burkholderiales bacterium
CGGATTCGTCGATCGGTTCACGCAGATCAAGCTCGATCTCGAGGACCTTGCTTCGCTGTACGCCCGCTACGTAGAGCAGGTGAAACGCGGCGAGCCGCTCGGGCACGACGTTTCCTCTCTCAAGATCTGGGCGATGGAGGCATGGCAGCGGCTGACAGACCTGCTGGTGGAGACCGGTGCGGAGGACGGCGTGATCGAGGGCGCACAAGAAATTGCCGGCGTCGAGATCGATTTCCTGACGCCTTTCTACTATGCGCGCCCTGCTACGATCTACGGCGGCTCGAGCGAGATCCAGCGCAACATACTGTCGAAGTACGTGCTCGACCTGCCGTCGCAGTAAGTCTCAGGTCGACTTGCGTTCGAGGCGTCGCGCGAACACCGTCATTTCTTTGGCCGCCTGCTTGTCGCCTCTGCCCTCGGCGATCCGTATCCCTTCGCGATACGCGGCGAGCGCGTCGCCGGCCTCACCGCTTTCTTCGAGCGCGCGCCCGAGCAGTTTCCACGCGGCGGAGTAATTCGGATCGTGCTTGATGGCCGCGCGCAGATGCTCCGCGGCCGATCGCGCGTTGCCGGACTTGAGATACTCGTTGCCGAGGCTGAAGCGCAGCAACGCGCTGTCGCGACCCGCCTCGAGCATTTTCATGAGATTCGTCAGTGTGACAGCAGCCATGACGCCGCGCGCCTGGAACGTTGAAACTTCGACGCCGCCCATTCATCATAGCACCGTGACCAAGAGCGATTCCGTCGTAAGCCGCGCGCGCGCGTCTGCGAAAACATCAACGCCGGAAGTCTCGACCTCGATCCAGCCTCGTGACCGCGGCATCGCCACATCGAGCAGGTCGACCCTCGACAAGCTCGGGCGACTCGGCATTACCCGCGAGCTCGATCTCCTCCTGCACCTTCCGTTGCGTTACGACGATGAGACGCGGCTTTATTCGATCAATGAAGCGCCACCGGGGCAGGACGTGCTCGTGCAGGGCCGTGTGGTCGAATGCGAGGTGAAATACCGTCCCCGCCGCCAGCTCGTGTGCCACATCGAAGACGGCAGCGGCGTGCTTACGCTGCGTTTCTTCACGTTCTATCCCAGCCAGCTCAAGCAACTTGCGCGCGGCACGCTCGTTCGCGTGTTTGGCGAGATACGTCATGGGTTCTTCGGAGCGGAGGTCGTGCATCCCCGATACAAGGTCGTGCGCGGTGACAGCCCGGTTGCCAAATCGCTGACGCCGGTATATCCGACGACGGCCGGCCTCGGACAGGACACGCTCAGGCAACTGATTGAGCGCGCGCTCGCGCACTGCGACACCTCGGACACACTGCCGCCGAAGATCGTCGCGCCACTGAAGCTGCCGCGTTTTCGCGACGCGCTCCTTTTCCTGCACAATCCGCCACCGGAGGTGTTACAGGAAGACCTGCAGTCGCGGCAGCACCCTGCGTGGCAGCGCATGAAGTTCGACGAGCTCCTCGCCCAGCAGCTATCCATGCGTTTGCATTATCGGAAACGCAAGACTGCGGGCGCGCCGGTGCTACAGCCGAAACGCGCGCTGACGCCGCGGCTTCTCGATTGTTTGCCCTTCGCCCTGACGGAGGCCCAGCAGCGGGCATGGCGCGAAATAGAGCGGGATCTCGCGCAGCCGTATCCCATGCAGCGCCTGCTTCAGGGGGACGTCGGCAGCGGTAAGACCGTCGTCGCCGCGCTCGCGGCTTTGCAGGCGGTGGAGAACGGCGCGCAGGTCGCGGTCATGGCGCCGACCGAGCTGCTGGCAGAACAGCACTACAGGAAATTCGCCGCGTGGCTTACGGAGCTGGGGGTACGCGTCACGTGGCTTGCCGGTGGACTGCGCAAGCGCGAAAAGCTGGCCGCTCTCGAAGCGACCGCGGACGGAACCACCCAGGTGGCCGTCGGCACGCACGCGTTGTTTCAGGAGGACGTACGGTTCTCCAGGCTCGCGCTTGCGATCGTCGACGAGCAGCATCGGTTCGGAGTGCACCAGCGCCTGGCGCTTCGCCTGAAAGGGACCTGGCAGGAGAGTGGCGCTCAGCCCCATCAGCTCATGATGAGCGCAACGCCGATACCGCGAACGCTCGCGATGAGCTATTACGCCGATCTCGATGTGTCGATCATCGACGAGCTGCCGCCGGGACGCACACCCGTTGCAACGAAACTCGTGTCGGACGCGCGGCGTGACGAAGTAATCCAGCGTGTGCGTGACGCGTGTATCGCAGGGGCCCAGGCGTACTGGGTCTGTCCCTTGATAGAGGATTCGGAAAAGCTCCAGCTCGAGACTGCGGTGGAAACCCATGAGACCCTGAAAGCGGCCTTTCCAGAGCTCAGCGTGGGGCTCGTGCACGGCCGGCTGAAAAGTGACCACAAAGCTGCCGTGATGGCGTCATTCCAAAGCGGTGAAATTCAATTGCTCGTCGCAACGACAGTGATCGAGGTCGGTGTCGACGTGCCGAATGCGACGCTCATGGTCATCGAGCATGCGGAACGTATGGGTCTTTCGCAGCTTCATCAGCTGCGCGGCCGCGTAGGCCGGGGGTCTCGCGCGAGCGCCTGCATACTGCTCTATCAGAAACCGCTCACTCCGACCGCACGAGACCGCCTGCAGGTCATCTACGAGAATCACGACGGCTTCGAAGTCGCTCGCCACGATTTGCGCGTGCGGGGGCCCGGCGAGCTGCTGGGGGCGCGGCAAAGCGGGGTTCCGATGCTGCGCTTCGCGGACCTCAGCGCCGACGCAAAGCTGCTCGAGCGCGCGCGCGATATCGCCGACAAACTGTTGCGCGATCA
>DASRIK010000614.1:0-2653 GCA_035650035.1 Burkholderiales bacterium
GGATCATGGTGACCAACACACCCGGCGTGCTCGACGACAGCACGGCCGACCTCGCATGGACGCTCATGCTCGGGGCGGCACGACGCGTGACGGAAGTCGAACGATATATTCGCCAAGGTGCCTGGAAAGGCTGGCGTCTCAAGCAATGGCTCGGCACCGATGTTCACCACGCGACGCTCGGCATCGTCGGCATGGGCCGCATCGGACAGGCGATCGCCAGACGCGCGCGCGGCTTCGACATGCGCGTTCTGTACCACAATCGGCAACGCGTCGCGGAGACGATCGAGCTCGAGCTGGGAACCTCATGGGTGACACTCGAAGAGCTGCTGCGCCAGTCCGACTTCGTCGTGCTTCAGGTGCCCTATTCGCCGGAGACGCACCATCTCATCGGCGCCCTGGAGCTCGCGATGATGAAGCCGAACGCGATACTCATCAATTCGACGCGAGGCGGCGTGGTCGACGATGCAGCGCTCGTCGAGGCGCTCAGGAACGGCACCCTGCGCGCGGCCGGTCTGGACGTCTTCGAGAACGAGCCGAAGCTCCATCCCGGTTTTCTCGAGCTCGATAACGTCGTGCTGACGCCGCATGTCGGAAGCTCGACCGAGGCGACGCGCCGTGCGATGGCGATGACGGCGGCCCGCAATTGTGTCGCCGCGTTGACTGGAGGCCGTCCCCCGAATCTCGTCAATCACGAAGTCAAACCGCATTGAGGCTCGATGACTGAGCTGCACAAGCTGACGGTGCGTGAGCTGGTGGCGGGTGTGCGCGAGAAGCGCTGGCGCGAGAGCGCCGTGATACGCGCCGTCGCGGCCCAGATCGCGGCGCGCGATCGGGAGATACAGGCGTGGGAACACCTCGATGTTGCCCGCGCGATGGACTGCGCCGAGCGCGCTGACGCGGGCGCCGCCCAGGGATCGTTACAAGGCGTGCCGGTCGCGGTGAAGGACATCATCGATGTCGCAGGGATGCCCACGCGGTATGGCTCCCCGATTTATGCGTCCGCCGGCCCCGCAGCCGAGTCCGCCGAGTGCGTGCAGGCGCTGGAGCGCGCGGGAGCGATCGTGCTCGGTAAATCGGTGACCACGGAATTTGCCTATTACACGCCCGGCAAGACGCGTAATCCGTGGAATCCCCGGCATACCCCCGGCGGCTCGTCGATGGGGTCGGCGGCATCGGTCGCGTGTGGAATGGCAGCCGGCGCACTCGGCACGCAGACGAACGGGTCGGTGATTCGGCCGGCAGCGTTCTGCGGTGTCGTCGGATACAAGCCGACCTTCGGCACGGCTTCGAATCACGGCACGCTCGATCCCTGGCCTGCGCTCGACCACACCGGCGTGTTCGCTCGCCGGGTCGGCGATGCCGCGCTGATTGCGTCCGTGATCGCGACGCAGGTGAAGATCCGTTCTGACGTGCTGCTGCCCTCACACCTGCCGAAGCTCACTGTCGTGCGCTCTCCGGTGTGGCATCTGGCGGAAGCGCCCCAGAAGCAGACACTCGCCGCCGCCGCGGCCAGGTTCGTACACGCGGGCGCTCATGTACACGAAGTAGAGTTGCCGCCTGAATTCGAAGACGCTCATCGGGTGCATCGCGTGCTTCTCGCCTACGAAGGCGCGCGGCACTTCCGGGATCTGCAGAAGCGTCATCGCAACCTCATGAGCGATCGTATGAACGCGCTTCTCGACGAAGGCGCCGGTATTCCCGAAACCCAGTACGCGGAGGCGCTCGCCGCGGCAACGGCGCTGCGGCGGTCGTATGCGACCTTTATTGCAGGATACGATGCCGTGCTGACGCCGCCCGCGCCTGGCGAGGCGCCGCCGACGCTCGAGGAGACCGGCAACCCGGCGTTCTGTACGATCTGGACGCTGCTCGGTGCGCCTGCGGTTACGATCCCGGCCGGCATCGGTCCCGCCGGTCTGCCGCTCGGCCTGCAGATCGTCGGCGCTTGCGACAAGGACGACGAGCTGCTCGCTGTCGCCGCGTGGTGCGAGGCGCACATTCCATTTCACGGCCTGCTTTGATCGCGTGCGTGGCTTAGCAGCGTAGCCACCACGCCTTCCCTGCGAGCAGCCCGCACGCGCCGCCGATGAGCTACTTCGCCCGGCTTTTCGATCTGATGATCGAAGTGATGCTGCCGGTGTCGCTGCTCGTGGTGGCCGGCGCTTTCTGGCCGCGCTTTTTTCCGGATACGCCGGTCGAGAGCGCACGCACGCTGCTCAATCGGCTCGCTATGTACCTGTTCTACCCCTCGATCCTGTATTCTGTTGCGGCCTCCACTGCGCTCACTGCGGATCTGTTATCGGTCCCGCTGCTCGTCGGCATCGGTTCGCTCAGCTCGGGCCTCCTGCTCTATCTGCTTCTCTATCGGCTGCCGCTCTGGCGTCACCTCAACGATCCTGCGCGTGCGGGCCTCATGCTCGGCGGCATGTTCGGCAACACGTTCAACATCGGCGTGCCGGTGCTCGTCTTTTTCTACGGACGCGAAGCGACGCGCTACGCCGTGTTCAACGACATGCTGATGACGATGCCGTTCGTGTGGAGCCTGGGCGTCTGGATCGCAACACGGCTCGGCTCGCACACTGCGGTCGATTCCTACCCGTCCGTGTGGCGTGTCATGGTCTCGATGCCGCCGATCTGGGCGTTCGTCCTCGGCATC
>DASRIK010000615.1:0-5083 GCA_035650035.1 Burkholderiales bacterium
CGGTGATGGCGTACTGTTGGCGTTTCGCGGGGCGCAGCTTGAACCTGTCGGCAAGGTCGTTCTCGAAGACGATGCCGACAACATTCGGATCGATCACGATCAAGGACGCCTCTACGTCGGCGCCGGGCGCGGCAACCTGACGATCATCGATGCTGCCGCCTTCAAGAAGGTCGGTGAGGTTCGACTGGACGGCCATCCCGAGAGCTTTCAGCTGGAGAGCGAAGGATCGCGAATCTACGTCAATGTCCCGGACGCGCGCGAAGTGGCCGTCCTCGATCGAAAGTCGAACAAACAGATCGCCAGTTGGCCCACGGCCGGCTTGAGGTCCAACTATCCGATGGCGCTTGAGTCAGCGCGCAAGCGTGTACTCGTCGCGTTCCGGCAGCCCGCAACCCTGGTCTCATTCGATGCCGACAGCGGGGCGGTGCAGGAACGAGTCGAGATCTGCGGTGATGCTGACGACGTGTTCATCGACGCGCGCCGTGGCTATATCTACGTCGCGTGTGGTCAGGGTGTGATGGATGTGCTGTCGAGTCGTGGCGATCGGACGACTCGCGTAGCTCGCATAGAGACAAGTCCGGGCGCGCGTACGGCGTTCTTCTCACCAGAACTCGAACGCCTGTTCGTCGCTGCACGAGCCGCGGGAGGCGAGGGGGCCGCCGTCTGGGTCTTTCGTCCCGCCGATACCTTGTGATCCGGTCCCTACGGATCACAACGTTCCTCGAGTGGTCAGCCGCTCGATCGGCCAGAGAAGACTGGAAGAAGCAACCGCGCGCCGAGGACCACGAGAATACCGCCGGAAACTAGCTGCAGTCGCTGGTACCACCGCGGGTCGCGACGGAAACCCTCGTGAACCCATCCTCCGAGTAGCGCGTAGCCCGCATTCACGAGCGTTCCGGAACAGATGAAGAGCGCGCCAAGTACCATCATCTGTGCCGCGACGGCGCCTCGCGCCGGATCCACGAACTGCGGCAGGAACGCCACGAAAAAAAGCGCGACCTTCGGATTGAGGAGGTTCGTCAGGAATCCGCGCCTCAAGATCTGCCGCGTCGAAAGAACGGCCGGCGGCCTTGATACTCCGCCCGACGCGCGCAGAGCCGATACGCCAAGCCAGATGAGATAGGCCGCACCGACGAGACGTACGGCTTCATAGGTCCAGGGATACGCGGCCAGCAGACTCGCTACACCAAATGCCGCGAGCAGCGTATGCACGACAATTCCGGCCGACACCCCAATCGTTGCGAGAAGCCCGCCTTTCGGGCCGTGCCCGAAGCTATTGGCGAGCACGAAAAACACGTCCGGCCCGGGGCTCAGGTTCAACGCCAGGGTCGCTATGAGAAACAGAGCCAGTGTTGCCGCGTCAGGCATGGCCGCGCCAACGATCGAAAAACCGGTGGTGGAATGCCAGGCGGGGCCAACGACGCGTCGATGATTCAGTCACTCGCCGGCGACTTCCTGGCAGTGAGGGTTGCGAAAAAGCTATTCGCAGCCCAGGCAGGCGGGTCTTCGCGATTGGCGACGCGAATCAGGAGATTCGACATGAGCTCGACGTACTGCCCCATCGCAGTAAGGTCCACCGGTTGGTTGAGATCATCGGAAGGCGCATGGTACCGCTCGGCAAACCATTGTTGCTCGATACCCTGCTCGGGGCTGCCGAGCCTGAAACCGGTTTTGAGCGCCACTGCCGGTATCCCCAGGCGAACGAAGCTGTACTGATCGCTGCGGATGAAGCGATTTCGCAGCGGCTCCGGATCAGGCTGCACTTCGATGCCGAGTGCCGCCGCAACCGCCCGGACGTCCGCACCGAGATCCGACTCCTCCAGTCCGAATACGATTAGTTGCTTCAAAGGAAAGAGCGGCAAGAACATGTCGGAGTTGACGTTCGCTACGGTTCGCATTTCCCCTGTTACCGCGCGCTTCGCGTAAGCGCGAGAACCCAGATGCCCCATCTCTTCTGCGGTCGCCGCAAGGAACACGATGGACCGTTTCATCCGCTCAGGTGCGGTGTTCAGACGCCTCGCGACTTCGATAAGCCCAGCGACCCCTGCCGCATTGTCCATCGCGCCGTTGAAGATGCGATCCCCGTCTGGTGTGCCGGCAATGCCGAGGTGGTCGAGGTGGGCTGAAACGACGACGCACTCGTTTCTCAGGCGCGCATCGCTCCCGCGTAGAAGTCCGACGACGTTGTCCGCTCTCTTGTGTTCGGTTCTCGCGGTCACCTTGGCCCGAAGACTTCGCGGCAAATCGAAGTGCGGCAAAGACTTTCCGGCTTTCAGGAGCGTCAGGACCTCCGCGTAGGCCGACGGAGCGCCGTCAAAGAACTTCTCCGCACGCGCCGGATTGACGGTAATCCACACCTTCTGGCCGGCAAACTCATCGAATGAAGCATCGGCAAGCGCCATGAACGGCTCGAGGCGCGCCCGGGCGACGCGTTCCCACGGCAGGTCCATGCTGAAGGGATTGGGAATGTAGGCGACGCCGACTGCCCCGGCTGCGCGGTAGACCTTCCAGCGCTCAGGCGGGGATCCAAAGTGCGCCTGCATGGCACCGGCGATATCGGTGGGAGCGGCAAGAAATGCCACCACCACTTTCCCTTTGAGGTCGAGCCCCTTCAAGTCGTCGATGCCGAGGGCCGGGATTCGCAGCCCATAACCCGCGAACACCAGAGGTGCTTCGATGTGCTGGTCGGGCTTGCCGCGCAGGTTGAATATGCCGTCCTCGCCCAGCCTGAGCGGGAGCACCTGTCCCCGCTCGATGAGCGCGAGGCTGGAATGCGTTTCGTCGATCTGTCGTTCGATGAGGTCAACGCGATCAAGGAAGCCATTCGCTGCACTGGGTACGAGCCCCGCCTGTCGAAACTGCTCCGTGACGTATAGGGCCGCTCGCTGATAGCCGTCGCTGCCTGCTCGACGCCCCTGCATGTCATCCGCAGCGAGGACTTGTACATGCGACCATGTGCGCTTCCCGAGCTCGGTTGCGTTGCCTGCATCGCCCTCAGATGCCGTCGCCGCAGTGAGCGCGCCGCAACCGATCAGTGTGACCACCGAAACCATGCGTGTGCTGCCGGAACTCATGGCGCACCTTACTTCCGGATCGCAAGACTGTGGAGGACGCCCGCCATCCGGTCGATCTCTTCTGGTCGCGTGTAGAGAAAGCACGACGCGCGTGCTGCGGCTGTGACTCCGAATCGCTTCAGGAGCGGCAGCGCTGAGAGATCGCCGGCGCGGATCGCGATCCCCTCTTCGTCGAGCGTGCGCAGGATTTCCTGCGGCGCTCGACCTTCGAGCACGAACGAAAAGACCGGCACACGCTCGTTGGCCGTGCGAGGCCCGAGAATTCTCAGTCCCGGTACGGACTGCAACGCTTCGAGGCCGTGCGCCGATAGCTCGGACTCATGCCGTTGGATGGCGGAGCGCCCGATTGATCCGAGAAACGTGACGGCCGCCGCGAGCGCGACAGCCCCGGATGCATTGGGCGTTCCCGCGCAAAACTTCCGCCCTGCGTCTTCCAGCTCTTCGGTTTCCAGGTCGATCTCATGGGCCATGTTGGAACCGGCCTGGTAAGGCGGCATCGAGGCGAGGACGTCGCGGTGTGCCCAGAGCACCCCCACCCCCATCGGCCCGAGCATCTTGTGGCCGGAGAACGCGAGGAAGTCGCACCCGAGCGTCTGCACGTCGAGCGGAATGTGTGGCGCGGACTGCGCCGCATCAATAAAAACGCGCGCGCCGGCGGCACGAGCGCGTGCGCATAGCTCGGATGCAGGATTGATGAAGCCCGCGACGTTGGACACGTGAGAGAAGGCGAAGAGTCGCGTTCGCTTCGTGAGTTTGGATTCAAGATCCCCCAGTGAAATGCGTCCCTCGTCATCGACGTCGACGAAACGAACGGTAGCGCCGGCGTGGCGGGCGGCAAGGCGCCACGGCAGGAGATTCGACGCATGCTCCGCCACCGTCAGAAGGATCTCGTCGCCCGCCCGCAATTCTGTGCGAGCCCAGGCGGTCGCCACGAGATTGATGGCTTCTGTCGTACCGCGCACCCACACGATCTCGTCGGCGCTCATGGCATTGACGAACTGCGCGAGCGTGGTCCGTGCGTTCTGGTACAACTCCTGTGCGCGCCGGGCAAGCGTATGCAGCGCGCTTCCCGGATTCGCATTCACAGTTCGATAGAAATCCACGAGGGAGGTCAATACAGCCTCGGGACGCTGCGTCGTCGCCGCGCTGTCCAGGTACGCGAGCGGCCTGCCGTGGATGCGGGTTTCGAGCGCCGGAAAGGCTGCTCGCCACTGTTTGATTTGCGGGCGAGACGTTGGAGTGTTGGCTGCGATCGTTACACGTGCAGCACCCACGGAAAGTGCTCCGAGCATGGTCTTGCCGAAGTCCCGTCTGGACGGATTAGGCGGCGGGTCAGGCGGGAGGATCATTGTATTGCCTCAGTTGCTGCCGGAAACCTGCGGCCTGCCCCAAGGGCAAGGTCAAGAGAGAGGGCAATGCTTGACCTTACCCTTGGGGCAAGTCGTAGAGTGCCGCCGTGAACCTGCGACCTCCCTCTCGCCTGTTGTCCATCGGTGAGTTCGCTGCGGCGACTCAGCTTTCACCCAAGGCGCTCCGGCTATATGACGAGCAGCGTCTGTTGCCGCCCGCAAGTATCGATGCGACCAATGGCTACCGTTATTACCGCCGCGATCAGGTTTCCGTCGGCCGAATGATCCGGACGCTGCGGGACATGGGATTGCCGCTCACCGATGTCGCGAACATCGTCGCAGTGGAAAACGTAAAGGCGGAAGCGCTCCTCAGTCAGCTCGCAAGAGAGCTCGATAGGCGCTACGCGCACCAGAAGCGCGCGTTCCACGAAGCGCTGGTTCTGTTACGGCGCGCAACACAGGCGGATACCCCGACACTCGTTGAGCGAACGCGAGCGGCCACCTCAGTGGCCGTGCGAGCGTTCATGGCCGATCGTTGTGAGTTCGTCGAGCGGTTTCGCGCAGAGGTGGGCGTGACCGAAGATCTCTTGCGGCGCGCGGGAATGTCATGCGACGGCGAGCCGTGTTGCAGTCTCGTTGATCCGCTTTCCGACGAGGAAG